>NZ_JBXBAV010000122.1:0-29537 GCF_056783245.1 Flavobacterium sp. TC780
AAGGTTAATACATGCTCCTGTTGTTAGGGAGGCAGCACCTATGGGTTCTCTGAAAAACTGATCACCAAAATCAACTTTGATCACCCTATATTCTCAGGTGTTTTCGAAAATAAAATCAAGAACTTTCAATATCCAAAAACAAAGAGTTCATTCCCAATTACAAGTTCTTATTCATCCGCTCTGTCTTATGAGGATCAAAGTCCTTTTTTAACTTCGATACAAAATCAAGTTTCGGCAGTTTCTATTTTTTCAGCACCTATAAACAATATCAATTCTAATTTTCAGCAATCGCCGCTAATTGTTCCCGTTTTTTATAAAATGGCACAAAACAATCAAAAATCTGGAATAAACGCAATAATCATTGGTAATAATCAGCCTTATTTTGTTGAAGCATTATTATCTAAAGATGCTATATTGGAAGTAAGAGGTGTTGATGAACAATTTATCCCAATTCAACAGATTTTAAATAATAAAGTAAAAATCGTTTTCAACGATTATCCGGAACAAGCTGGTAATTATACCATTTATAATAAAAAAGAAGCACTAGAAAACGTAAGCTTTAATTACAAACGAAGCGAAAGTGATTTGAGTCAGATTAATACAAATCTAATCTCTGATTACAAAACTGCCGATACTATTTCGACCATTTTTAACACCTTGCAAACAGAGCGAACTGACAATGAGATTTGGAAATGGTTTGTTATCTTTGCATTGTTATTTTTAGCATTAGAAATGGCAATTATTAAGTTTGTGAAGTGATTTTTTTACCATTAAGATATTAAGAAAGTTAAGTTTCTTCTTGATTAACTTAATCTCATAATGGTTCAAATAAATTAAGCTTTAAGGGTTTAAAACTTAATTATTTCAATTAAAATAAATTTATCTACATATGAAAATAATCATCCGTGAAGCAAAAATTATAGATTCTAAAAGTCCGTTTCATAATAAGACTGCAGATATTTTAATTAAAGATGGTTTAATTGAACAAATAGGAACTTCACTTCCTAATACTGAAAATGCCGACGAGATAAAACTCGATAATTTACATATATCACAAGGATGGTTTGATAGTAGTGTCTCGTTTGGAGAGCCAGGTTACGAAGACCGTGAAACAATCTCAAATGGTTTAAACGTAGCCGCAAAAAGCGGATTTACTGCTATTGCTTTACAACCCAACTCCTACCCGATTATCGATAACCAATCGCAAGTAAATTTTGTAAAAAACAAGGCCAATGGTTTTGCTACTGAACTTTTCCCTATCGGAGCTTTAACAAAAGCCAGCGAAGGAAAAGATATGGCTGAATTATTCGACATGAAGAAAACTGGAGCTATAGCTTTTGGTGATTATAATAAAAGCCTTGACAATGCCAATTTACTTAAAATCGCATTGCAATATGTACAGGATTTTGATGGTTTGGTAATTGCTTATTCACAAGATCAAAACATTAAAGGAAATGGTGTTGCTAATGAAGGAATAGTTTCAACGAGATTAGGTTTAAAAGGAATTCCGGATCTTGCTGAAGAATTACAAATTGTTCGTAACTTATTTTTACTGAAATATACAGGCGGAAAACTTCATATCCCGACTATTTCGACTGCAAAATCGGTTCAATTAATTAAAGACGCTAAAGCAAAAGGACTAAACATAACAACTAGTGTTGCTGTACATCACCTGGTTTTAACCGATGAAAAATTAGAAGGATTTGACACTCGATTTAAAGTTACGCCTCCATTACGAACTGAAACAGACAGACAAGCATTACTTAAAGGTGTCTTAGATGGAACTATCGATATGATTACATCTGATCATAACCCAATTGATATTGAATTCAAGAAAATGGAGTTTGACATGGCCAAAAACGGTACTATTGGTCTGGAAAGTGCTTTTGGAGCATTAACAACCGTATTGCCTTTAGAAACTGTAATCGAAAAACTAACATTAGGAAAATCAGTTTTTGGTATCGAAAACAATACAATTACCGAAGGTTCTAAAGCAAATATTACCTTATTCAATCCAGAAGGAAAAACTACTTTTACAAAAGAGAATATCTTATCTAAGTCTAAAAATTCAGCCTTTTTAGGTACTCAATTGCAAGGTTCTGTCTACGGAATTGTAAATCAGAATCAATTGGTATTAGAAAAATAAATATAAACACAAGAATGAACAACTCAATCGAAGAAGGAAAAACTCCTGCTATTACCAGTTATATATTAATCATTGGTGTTTTAATCGCGATGTCGATGAACTCTGAAAATAAAAATAGCTTTGCCTCTTTTCATATACGTCAAGCACTAGGTTTATCGCTAACATTTATCTCATTCGGACTTATAATCAGTAATTTTGACAGCTTCATGATTACTTTCCCAATGTGGATTTGTATTTCTATCTTATGGACATACGGTATTTTTAGCGCTATTAAAGGCGAAACAAAACCTGTGCCTTTAGTAGGTGCACTTTTTCAAAAATGGTTTAAAAATATTGGTTAGTTTTTGATTTATAAATTAAAAACCGGCAACTTTATTTCACCATTTACAACTCACTATTTACCATAAAAAAAATGAATTTATCTTTAGAATATAAAATAAGAGAACCAAAAGTTATCTTAGACAAGAACCCATTATTACTATTACTTCACGGATACGGTAGCAACGAAGAGGACTTATTCTCTTTTGCAACCGAACTTCCTGATAATTACTACGTTATTTCTGCAAGAGCACCTTATGACTTACAATACAATAGTTATGCTTGGTACGCAATTAATTTTGATGCAGATCAAAACAAATTTTCAGATAATGAACAAGCTAAAACATCACGTGATTTAATTGCAAATTTCATTGACGAATTAACTGCAAATTATCCAATTGCCCCTAACAATATAACGTTAATTGGTTTTAGCCAAGGATCAATTTTAAGTTATGCAACAGCACTTTCTTATCCTGAAAAAATTCAGAGAGTAGTTGCAATGAGTGGCTATTTTAATGACGAAATCATCAAAGATGGTTATGAGAAAAACGACTTCAAAAACTTAAAAATATTTGCTTCTCATGGAACTGTAGATCAGGTAATCCCTATTGATTGGGCAAGAAAAACTCCTGCAATACTAGAGAATCTAAACATTCCTGTTACCTACAAAGAATATCCTGTTGGTCACGGTGTAGCTCCTCAGAACTTCTTTGATTTTAAAAATTGGTTGGCGCAATAGTTTACAGAATTCAGTCACGATTTTCAGTTTAAAAAATAATTCAATATAAATTTCAAAATGAGTAATTATAAAATTCTTAACTCCAAGAACATCTTTATAATTACTCTTATTGTTATTAGCTTGACCATTTTATCTGTTTGGCTTTTTGGACTTGGAAATCATAATTCTATTTTTAAAAATTCATTACTATCTACAACAATTTTATCCTTAGCTTTCTTCTTATTTATTTCAATCGGATTATATAGTGGAGTGAAGATAAAAGATAATTTAGGAAAAATAACAGATCGTTTTGAATCAAAGAAATTAGATTTCTTAAAAGACTTAGCACTAGAAGGAAGCAGTTCTTCTGTTCCTGATGCTGGTGAGGGCATCTTAGGAATTCTTGTAAGTCTGGTTTTATGGTTTATTATGGCAATTATAATAAGTTATTTATTTTGGGCATTTGGAGCAATAATATGGATTTCTATTCTAACTTTTATAGCAATGCTTTATTGGATTTTTTTTAGAGCTTTGAGGCTTGTCTTTAAAAAATCATCTGTCTGTAAAGATTCATATTCAAAAAGTATTTTATATGGTCTTAGCTTTACAATACTATATAACTTTTGGATTTATATAATCATTTTTATGACAGTATCTCTTTTCTAAAAATATTTCAGTTGTAATTCTTAAATTGCAATCAAATTTTGTAAAACCATCAAGATCTCATATAATTTTAAAACGTGGTTAGAAATGAAATATACTTTTAATTCAATTCTGAATCAAAAACAAAAAACATAATAATGGGAATAAACGATTTAAAGGATTTTATCCTACCAGCAATATTAATCGCTGCTGGTCTTTTTATAAAAAACACTAAAGATCCAAACTTTCAAACTTCTAAAAAATACTGGAAAGTATTATTCATTTTAGGAATTCTGAATCTATTAATGAAGTTGTACCTAATGTTCTTTCTATGATAAGTGATTTATATTACTTAAAAAGTTTTCAATTTCACAACTTCGATTTCTATCACCATTATTAAATTATCACATCTTTAAATTTAAAATAACAAACTTAAAATCAAACAAATACAAAGGATTTAAATATTTTATTTAAATCCTTTTTTTGTTAAACAATATCTTAGTCAACAACGATAGCAATGTCTTAATGAATAAAATAATAAAAATGGAGATGAATACAACAGATTTAATACCAAAAGATAAACATGATATAGAAAGAGCCGAAAACTTAAAAAACTACTCTTATTCTGAATTAAAATCCATTATTCCCGAATTACTTGAGTGGCTTCAAGATTGTAATTGGCCAGTTGCAAAACCAGTTTCGGAATATTTAGGGAGTATCAATGAAGATATATCTCTCGAAATTTTAGATGTTTTAAAAACTAATGATGCCGTTTTGAAATATTGGATAGTATCAATTTTTGGAAAAATAACTAATGATAAATTTATTCGTGATGAAATTATACGAATTGCGACAAATCCTACTCAAGGTGAAATCACTGAAGAAGTTGATAAAATAGCAAAAGAAATAATTCTAGAACGCGGTTGGAAGTAAACTATTCACTTTTGACATTTTTCATTTTTATAATAAATCCCCTTATCTTTAAACTGTACATCTTGTAACAAATAACAAAGAATAAGACTAACCTGTAAACTGATCTAACTAACTATGAAACAACTATTATTCTCGCTACTTTTTATTGGATTTACATTTTTAACAAAAGCACAATCCGATAACAAGATTACTATTGGCACGATTGAAACCATACATTCCAAGATATTGAATGAAGATAGAAAAGTTTGGATACATGTTCCGGATGGCTATATCAAAGGCAAAGCTAAAAAAGAGCATTACCCTGTTCTTTATTTATTAGATGGAAATACCCATTTTACTTCAGTTGTTGGTATGACAGAGCAATTAAGTACAATGAACGGTAATACAATTTGCCCAAAAATGATTGTAGTAGGAATACTCAATACCGACAGAGCGCGTGATTTAACTCCTACGCACGTTGAATCTGATTTACCAATGATGACTAATGAAGCGAGTAAAACTACTGGCGGAAATGAAAACTTTATTGCGTTTATCCAAAAAGAACTAATGCCTTACGTTGAAACCAATTATCCTACAGCTCCATACAAAATGCTGATCGGACATTCTTTTGGTGGTTTAATGGCGATAAATACACTTGCAAATCATACTAATTTATTTAATTCTTACGTTGCTATAGATCCAAGTATGTGGTGGGATAAACAAAAATTCCTCGAACAAAGTAAGAAAGTATTTGCTGAGAAAAAATTCAAAAACACCAGTTTGTTTTTAGGCATTGCTAATACGATGGAAGCTGGAATGGACACTATCAGAGTAAAAAAAGATACTACACAAGGCACAAGACATATCCGTTCGATATTGGAATTAGCAAATGATTTAAAAAAGAACAAACAAAACCAATTAAATTTTGAATACAAATATTACGACAAAGACAGTCATGGATCAGTTCCTTTCATTGCTGAGTATGATGCACTTCGTTTTATTTTTAGTTTCTATAATTTAAACTTGACTTTTACAGATTTTATGGATGCTGGAATGAGTTTGCCAACTAAGATTGAAAAACATTATCAAAATGTTTCCGAAAAAATGGGCTATAAAATACCACCTCCCGAAGCTCCTATCAATCAATGTGGATATATGGCACTAGGTAAAAAAAACTTAACCCAAGCTGAATATTTTTTTAAACTAAATGTAAAAAACTATCCAGAAAGCGCTAATGTATATGATTCACTCGGTGATTATTATAAAGAAGTAGGCGACAAAACCAATGCAATAAGCAATTATAAAAAAACGTTATCAATCAACAAGGAAAGTACCGAAACAAAACAAAAACTAGAAGAACTTCAAAAAGGAAAATAAAATTTAGATCTTAAAAATAAGAGGAAGTAAATTAAACAGAATACCCAAAACCAAAAATCTATACTAAACAATCTAAAGATTTTAAAATACTCTAAATTATGTGGTCAAACAACTATTATTACCTAAACATCTGTTCTGATGAAAAGCTAAGTTTTAGTTATGAAACACTAAAAATCAGAGAATTGTTAATATCCCTAAATGTATTTAAACAAACATCCGATTTTATTTTCACTAATAAACCTGATTTCCCTTTTGCAACAGTTACATTATTAAATGCCAAAAATATTGATAGTTGGTCTGACAAAGATATAGATGAAGAGAAAACCAATTTAATAAATATTGTTTGTGTTAAAGATAATGATGAAAATTTTGAAAACACCTTTGTAAAAATAGCGAAATCTCTTAATTGGAAATTAATCAATGAAGAATCTGATGATGGAATTGAAAATCTTATAATATGGCAGCCCTAAAAAACAAAAACATATAACTAAAATGAAAATATCTAAACTTGACAATCCGGCATTAATCCTAATCGATATTCAGAAAGGTTTCGACAATATCGAATATTGGGGTGGAGAACGCAATAATTTAAATGCTGAGGAAAATGCTGGGGAACTTCTTGAAATTTGGAGAAATAATAAGTTACCGATATTTCATATCCAACATTGTTCTTCTAATCCTAATTCATTACTTCATGAAACTAATCCTGGTAATGCATTTAAAGATATCGTTAAGCCCTTAGCAGGAGAAACAATAATTCAGAAGAATGTTAACAGTGCTTTTATAGGTACTGATTTAAAAGAACAGCTTGATCATGATAAAATTGATACGCTCGTTATTATAGGCCTAACAACCGATCATTGCGTGTCTACAACTACAAGAATGGCTGGAAATTTTGGCTATAACACCTTTCTAATCTCTGATGCAACTGCCACTTTTAACAAAAAGGGATTAAGTGGTCAAGAATTAGGTGCCGAGACAATTCATGAAACAGCACTTGCCAGCTTAAACGAAGAATTTGCTCAAGTAGTAACAACTGATTTTATCAAACAGAATATCTAGACTATGAAAATTTAACCGCAAAGCACGCAAAGATTTACGCAAAGGTTGCAAGGTTTTAAAATCATTCTAATCTTTTTTAATCTGTGGCAGAAAAAGCAACATATTTATATAAACAACAAAGGCGAGAATTATTTCTCGCCTTTGTTATATAGTTTCTATTTATTCGCCAGTATAAATAATCTTTCCAGCTTTTTTTAGTACGTAACCTTTCCAAGGAATTAATTCTAAATCTCCATTTATCCAAGGATCTCCTTGGGCTTTTCGTTCTAAAATAATTGTTCCCTCTTCTGTATCCAGAAAAAGTTCAGCTTTGTTTCCGTCTTTTTCAAAAATAACATAGGCAACAGTAGAATATGTTTTACCATCTTTAGCATGTTCTAACTTAGTACCTATTTCAAATAATCGTACACACTCATTTTTAACAACTGACCATGTATAACCAGCAGAACCTTTGCATCCATGAGCATCTGAATCTCCTCCTACAATATGCTCAGGTTTTACTTCTTCTTTGACAGGTTTTGTTTCTTCTTGAGAAACTTTTTTGGCACAAGAAAATGAAAGCCCAATAATAATCGAAAATAAAAATACTTTTTTCATAGGTTCTATTTATTAGTTGTTACAATTATTATACAGTTCGTAAATCTTATTTTTGATATAATAATGACTGATTTACTTCAAAAGTTACACTCCCATCATTGTTGATAAAGTATTTAAGCAAAACTTCACCCCATGTTTCTCCATCGCTAAAATCGGCTATAATCCATCTGTGGTTTAAAACTTTAACTTTATTGATAATGAATTTATTTACTCCTATTTGATCTTGTCCTGTATATGGATTCCCTTTTGGATTAGCATTAAAATCCATTAATTTCTCAGTAACGATCGGGATTAGTTGCTCGTACTTAATTGTTTTTGATGCATCTGCCGAATCAAAGTAATTTTGCGCGTTTTGATTGTTCTCTAATGAGAAATAGTTGGCTTCGTTTAGTTTATTCTCTACTAAATCTAAACTATCTCTAAGTTTTTTGGTCGTTTTAGCATAACGTTCCTGTTCAAACTTTACTTCTTTACTATAAAACATATAGGTAAAAATATTCATAAGTATAGCAATGATAAATAGGTAAAGTAATAAGGATTTTTTCATTTTTAAAATATAATTAAATTGTGATTTCTAAATTATCATATGCTAGATAAACATTTTTAGGGAGCTTTTTTTGTACTTCCTCATGAAATCCTAATACATGACTAATATGTGTTAAATAAGCTACTTCAGGCTGAACCAAAGTTATAAAATCTAGCGCTTCCTGCAAATTAAAATGGGTATCATGTGGCTCTACACGTAATGCATTTATCACTAATACTTTTAAGTTTTTTAGCTTATCAATTTCGGCTTCTTCTATAGTTTTAACATCTGTTAAATAAGCAAAATCGTCTATTCGATATCCAAAAACCTGCAAGTTACCATGCATAACATTTACTGGAATTGCCATTTTATTTCCCACAGCAAATGGCTCATCGTTAATTACCTCAATTGTATTTACTGATGGTGCTCCTGGATATTTATTTACCGTTTCGAATACGTAATCAAAGCGTTTTTTTAAATTACTTATAACCCGTTCGTGTGCATAAATTGGCATTTCGCCTTGTCTGAAATTATACGGACGTATATCATCCAATCCAGCTGTATGATCAGCATGCTCGTGCGTAAATAAAATTGCGTCTAATTTCTGACAGTTACAAGCTAGCATCTGTTGTCTAAAATCGGGACCGCAATCGATAACATAAGAGTGGTCATCCCAACTGATCCAAATTGACACACGAAGTCTTTTATCCTTAAGGTCAGTACTTTTGCATACTGGATGATCAACCCCTATTATCGGAATGCCTTGAGATGTACCTGTGCCTAAAAAATATACCTTCAATTGTACTTTATTTTTTTACAAAAATAGGATTAATTATCTTTCATTAGAAACCTAATTTACTAACTTTGTAACAAATCAGCCATATTTAAAATAAAATGGGTATAGAAATAAAACTTAAGGGTGACAAAGTCATCGCTCAAATACCATCCATAAAAGACAAAGCGTTACGAATTAATCTAAATGAAAATATTTACGGAACCTTTGCAGAGATTGGTGCGGGGCAAGAAACTGTAAGGCATTTTTTTAGATCTGGTGGTTCGTCCGGAACAATTGCGAAGGCCATGTCTGCTTACGATAAAGATTTTAGTGATGCTATTTACGGAATTGAAAGTGATGGCCGATATGTAACTGAAGAGCGGTTAAAAAAAATGTTAACTCTTGAAGGACAGATAATTGAAGAACGTTTAAGCAGAGAAAAACACCCTACTAAACTTTTCTTTAGTTATGCCAATACTGTTGCAACAATCGATTTTGCTAAACAATTTAAAGGCCATGGCTGGGTTGGAATTCGATACCAAATTGAACCTGATGAAGCCTATAATGAAATTATTCTTCACATTCGTTTTAAAGAAACTGATGCTCGATTACAACAAGAAACATTAGGTATTCTTGGGGTAAACTTAATTTATGGAGCATTTTATAAATATAATGATCCTAAAAGATTACTTCGTTATTTATACGATCACCTTGACAAAGATCAACTTGAAATTGACACCATTAACTTTTCTGGCCCTCGATTTGCTGATGTAGATAATCGATTGATTAGCTTGCAATTAGTTAAAAACGGAATGACCGATGCCGTTATGTTCAATCCTGAAGGAAAAAATATTCTTCCTGCTGCCATTTTATACAAAAAGAATATCCTAGCCTTACGCGGGAGTTTTCGCCCAGTAACTAAGGTTAATATGGATATGTACGAGAAATCATTAAAAATGTTTCTCGAAGAAAATAAAGTTGAGAAAGACAATACACTGGTAATTTTCGAAATCACACTATCTAACCTCCGTTCTGATGGAGAAATCGATGAACGTGATTTTATGGATAGAGCTGAATTGCTTTGTTCATTAGGTCAAACTGTAATGATATCGAACTTCCAGGAATACTATAAAGTTGTTGAATATTTTGCTAATTACACCAAAGCCCGAATGGGATTGGCAATGGGAGTTAACAATTTAGTCGATATCTTTGATGAGAAATACTACCGCCATTTAAGCGGTGGAATACTTGAAGCTTTCGGAAAACTATTCTATCGTGACATGAAAGTATTCCTGTATCCAATGATTGACGAAGATGGTACAATTATGAATTCGACTAACTTAAAAGTTCATCCTAGAATGAAAGAATTATACAAGTTCTTTAAATTTAATGGAAAAGTAATTGATGTTGCTGATTTTGATCCTCATACTCTAGAAGTATTTTCTAGAGAGGTACTAAAAATGATAAGCCAAGGAAAACCTGGATGGGAACCTATGCTTCCAAAAGGTATTGCTGAAATCATTAAAGAACATCACTTATTTGGATACGAGCCTAATAGAATTTTAAAAGAATCAAATTAGTCTTTTTTAAGTAGCTAAGTTACTGAGAGACAAAAATTCAAATATTTTCAAATACGAAAGCATCAGTTTTATAACTGGTGCTTTTTTTGTTCTTGAAGGATATCGTGAGATTGATATGTAAAATACAATTTATAAGCTAAACAATTGCAATACTGCCCTTCGGCTCCGCTCAGGATGACAAGATGGAGAATCAACTCTAAACCTTAACAACTGAAAACGACTGTTAATCTTTGTCAAAGTTCAAAAACTTTGACAAAGATCTTCTGAAAACCAAAACTATAACCTCTATTTTAAGATTTGATCTGCATGTTCTTTGGTTTTTACTTTTGAAATTATATCTTCAATAATTCCTTCTTCATTGATTACAAACGTCGTTCTATGGATTCCGTCATATTCTCTTCCCATGAATTTTTTAGGTCCCCAAACTCCAAAGGCTTGAATTACTGATTTATCTTCATCTGCTAATAACGGAAATGGAAAATCATATTTTTCTTTGAATTTTGCTTGTGCTTTTTGCGCATCGGCACTTACTCCCAATAATACATAATTATTAGCTTGAAAACGCTCGTAGTTATCTCTTAAATCGCAAGCTTCGGCTGTACATCCTGGCGTATTTGCTTTTGGATAAAAGAAAACTACTAATTTTTTTCCTGCATAATCAGCTAATTTATGCGTGTTCCCATCTTGATCAGTTCCTGAAAAATTTGGTGACTTATCTCCTATTTGTAATGTTGTCATATTATTTTAGATTTTTAGATTATCAGAGGTTTTGATTGTTAGGCTCTGGAAATTTACTCACTATTATATTTATTTAAATCAACAATAACTTTCCCAACCAACCAATTATCTTTTTCTGTGTTTTTATATTTATACTTAATTTCAAAAATACCATTTTTAATTTCTCCTTTTTCAAATAAATATTCAGAAAAAATACTATTCGTATACTTTAAAGTTTTTTTAATTCTTCCTTTCGGTAAATTAATTCTAAAAATTTTATTAGTGTCTAAATTTAAAAAACTTAAGAAATTTGATTTTTCTTTATCAATACTTATAAAGTAAGGATATTTTTCAATTTTGCTATAATATACTTCTCTACCAATTTCAGCTATTTTTTTTCCATTATTTTTATTAAACAATATAAATTCAGGTGGATCACAACAACCAGAAACTAAACGGTTTTCTATGATAAAGGCTTTTTTGTATTCAGTCCAACTAAAGTAACCTAACCTTTCTGTTAATTCGATTAACTCTTTATGTAACGAAAACAATATTTTCTTTTTTGTCGCTTTATTTTCAAAAACAACCCAAGATGAATCACAATTAAATTGTCGGTAAATTTTTGCTCCATTTTTTAAAATTGTCTTTTTACAAGATATAATTTCATTTAATTGAGGTTGCTTACAACAATAACAATTTTGTGCTAAACAAATCTGCGAAATGATTCCTAAAATAATTGTTATAATAATCCTCATAATTGTCTACTTCCTTTTATATAATACATTTTTTTAGCCCAGATTATAGTGAAAACCCCAGAATTGTGGTGGTTTACATTTATGTATTGGCTAAGCGACCAGCGGAAGCTCTTGTGAATACTTAAAAATGTTACTACCTCGATGAGGTGTTGTAACGGAAAGCTGGATTAGGCTCATGATAAAAATTGTACTATTTTTACGGGATTAAATTTACGGAAATGAATAAACAAGAACGGGTAACTTTTGTTATAAATACGTTAAAAGAATTATATCCAACTATCCCTGTGCCTCTCGACCATAAAGACCCATATACTTTATTAATTGCTGTATTGTTATCTGCTCAATGTACTGATGTTCGTGTGAACCAAATTACGCCTTTATTATTTGCAAAGGCTGATAACCCATATGATATGGTAAAAATGTCTGTTGAAGAAATTCGTGATATTATCCGTCCTTGTGGTTTATCACCTATGAAATCGAAAGGTATTCATGGTTTATCGCAAATCCTTATTGATAAACATGGAGGCGAAGTACCTCAGAGTTACGAATATCTGGAAGAACTACCTGCTGTTGGTCATAAAACAGCCAGTGTTGTTATGTCTCAGGCTTTTGGTGTTCCTGCATTTCCTGTAGACACTCATATTCATAGATTAATGTACCGATGGAATTTATCTAACGGAAAAAACGTAGCTCAAACTGAAAAAGATGCTAAGCGCCTTTTCCCTGAAGAAATCTGGAATGATTTACATCTTGAAATTATTTGGTATGGCAGAGAATATTCGCCTGCCCGTGGCTGGGATCTTGACAAAGACATTATTACAAAAACGATTGGAAGAAAATCGGTGATAGACGATTACTATGAAAGCTCAGCTTCTAAAAAACAAAAAAATCACTAATTACATATTGCACTTAGTGATTTTTTAATCAAACGACCAATTTGATTAATTCATTTACCTCCAAAACATCCGACAACTGTTGCGGGCTGTTTAATTAGCTATAATCTCAAAACTCTTATCGTTAATTTTTACTACTGTTAATGCTTGTGAGTAACTTAATATAAAAGAAACGACTTCTTTGTTGGGTTTCAAGTTTGTAGTAGCTGCTACTTTTTTTGAGTAAATTTTTGCCATGC
Organism: Flavobacterium sp. TC780; assembly: GCF_056783245.1. Taxonomy (NCBI): domain Bacteria; kingdom Pseudomonadati; phylum Bacteroidota; class Flavobacteriia; order Flavobacteriales; family Flavobacteriaceae; genus Flavobacterium; species Flavobacterium sp. TC780. Next base: position 13,258 of record NZ_JBXBAV010000122.1, read on the forward strand.
TAATAATTGTTTATTTATATAACAACGGCCTATTACTCAATTTAGTATATTAATTAGTTAAAATAATTTGATGTTTTTCTATTATTTTTCTAATATTCATTAATGCATATCTCATCCTTCCTAAGGCGGTATTGATACTTACTCCTGTTACTTCTGATATTTCTTTAAAGCTCATATCCTGATACATACGCATTACTAGCACTTCTTTTTGATCACATGGAAGCTCCTCTATTAACTTTTTTAAATCGACTTCAACCTGATCCACAATCATTTTATTTTCAATTGTTAGTGTATCATCTGACATGATAGAGAATATAGAAAACTCTTCGGTTTCTCTATACATTGGCATTTTCTTCGTTTTTCGATAATGATCTACTATTAAGTTGTGCGATATACGCATTACCCAAGGCAAGAATTTCCCCTCTTCATTATATGAATTGCTTTTTAAAGTCTTGATTACTTTTATAAATGTATCCTGAAAAATATCATTTGATATATCTTTGTCTGCTATTTTTGAATATATAAATCCATAAATCTTAGATTCATGTCTTTTTATCAATGTTGACAAGGCATTTTCGTTACCTTCAACATAGTTCTTCACCAATAGAGCGTCAGGAATTTGCAGATTAGCCATAATACTACCTTTTAGTTTTAATTTGAAATTTGGGTAATTTTCTAAAAAAGTAATTTTACTGTATAGGCTACTGGTTTTTAAAGTGTTAATTAAGTGTTCAAATTTAACAAATATTTTTTTTAAAAAGCAAATTAAATTAAGAATAATTATTACCAAATTCCGAAAAACATTAAAATAAAGTCAATGATTTCTAGAAAAAGGATAAAAAACAATAAATTAACACTTTGTTATTAACAGTTAAAAAAGAAATCTAAATCGCACAAAACAAATCAATTACATTTTAACATACTTTTTTTTCACATCCTTTAATCATTGATATACTCCGAAATTATTTTCTTAGCTGATCTTAATTATAAAGAAATACTTATCATGTTGTTTTTTACATAAATTGAACTTCTATCCTTAACATAACTCAAATCAAAAATGCTTACTTTTGTGGAAATTGATTTTTTGTATGCAAATTGACCTTTCTACACTCGACCCAAAGAAAAATATCATCATTAAAGGTGCTCAAGTACATAATTTAAAAAATGTAGATGTTGCCATTCCAAGAAATAAACTTGTTGTTATTACTGGGCTTTCGGGTTCTGGAAAATCAAGTTTGGCATTTGATACTTTGTATGCCGAAGGGCAGCGTCGCTATGTAGAGAGTTTATCGTCATATGCGCGTCAATTTTTAGGTCGTTTAGACAAACCAAAAGTCGAATACATCAAAGGAATTGCTCCTGCAATTGCTATTGAGCAAAAAGTAAATACTACCAATGCCCGTTCAACCGTAGGAACTTCTACAGAGATTTACGATTATGTAAAGCTGCTTTTTGCAAGAATTGGCCGTACATATTCTCCTATTTCTGGTCAGGAAGTCAAAAAAAACACTGTAACCGATGTTGTTACTGATGTAAAAAGCTTTGAATTAGATAGCAAATGGTTACTTCTAGCTCCTATTCATCTTGAAAAAGGAAGAAAATTAGAAGACAAACTTAATGTTTTACTACAACAAGGATTTGCTCGTATTTTAATAGATAACGAAATGATTCGTTTAGATGATTTTTCAACTTCACTTAACACAAAAAAGAACCAGGAAATTTTATTGATTATTGACAGAATCGTTGTAAAAGAAGAGGAAGAGTTTTTCAATCGTCTTTCGGATGCTGTTCAAACAGCTTTTTTTGAAGGAAAAGGAATTTGCTTTTTACAAGAATTAAAAACTAATAAAAGATTCAGTTACTCTAATATTTTTGAATTGGATGGAATCACATTTTTAGAACCTAATCCACATTTATTCAGTTTTAATAATCCATATGGTGCTTGCCCAGCCTGTGAAGGATATGGAAACATTATTGGTATCGATGCCGATCTAGTCATTCCAAATACTTCTTTATCTGTTTATGAAAACGCTATTTACCCATGGCGCGGTGAGAGCATGAGCTGGTTTCGTGATCAATTGGTTAATAATTCTCATAAGTTTGATTTCCCTATACATAAACCTTATTTCCAATTAAGTGAAGAACACAAAGAATTAATATGGAAAGGAAATCAGTATTTTGAAGGTTTAAATGATTTCTTCAAAGAACTAGAGGAGAAAAATTACAAAATACAAAATAGAGTAATGCTTTCACGTTATCGTGGAAAAACAAAATGTCATGTTTGTAAAGGAAAGCGTCTAAGAGTAGAAGCTTCTTATGTAAAAATAAATGGTAAAACTGTTTCTGATTTAGTCGATTTACCGATTCAACATTTAGTTACTTTCTTCAACAAAATAGAACTTAATGTTTACGAAAAACAAATTGCTAAACGATTACTAGTCGAGATTAATAATAGACTATCCTTTTTGACAGAAGTAGGTCTTTCTTATCTTACCTTAAATCGAAATTCTTCAACACTCTCTGGAGGAGAATCACAACGAATCAATCTGGCAACCTCTTTAGGAAGCAGCTTAGTAGGTTCTATGTATATCCTTGACGAACCTAGTATTGGGTTACATCCAAAAGACTCTGAACGATTAATAAAGGTACTACTCTCTTTCGTGATCTAGGCAATACCGTAATTGTTGTTGAACATGATGAAGACATCATGAAGGCTGCCGATATGATTATAGATATTGGTCCAGAAGCAGGGACTTTTGGAGGTGAATTAGTGGCTCAGGGAACGTATGACGAAATATTAAAATCATCTTCATTAACAGCTAAATACCTTAATGGTGATTTAGAAGTAACAGTTCCAAAACACCGACGAAAATCGAAGAACTACATACAGGTTATTGGTGCTCGGGAAAACAACCTTAAAAACATTGATGTCACATTTCCTCTAGATGTTTTAACCGTAATTACAGGGGTTTCTGGTAGTGGAAAAAGTACGCTTGTTAAAAAGATTCTATTTCCTGCTATTCAGAAAAAATTAGACAATGCTGCCGAAAAAGCAGGTCAGTTTACTGAAATAAAAGGATCTTTTTCTCAAATAAAACATATTGAATATGTAGATCAAAATCCTATTGGAAGAAGTTCTCGTTCTAATCCTGTAACTTACATAAAAGCTTACGATGATATTAGAGAACTTTATGCCAAAGAAAAACTATCAAAAATAAGAGGCTATCAAGCCAAACATTTTTCATTTAACGTAGATGGTGGAAGATGTGAAACCTGCAAAGGAGAAGGCTCTATTAATGTGGAAATGGTTTTTATGGCTGATGTGCAATTGCCATGTGAAACTTGTGGTGGCAAACGTTTCAAAAAAGAAGTTTTAGAAATTACTTTTGATGATAAAAACATAAATGACATCTTAACCATGACTATTGATGATGCTATTAGTTTCTTTTCAAAAAACAATCAAACTAAGATTACTCAAAAGCTGCAACCATTACAAGATGTTGGTCTAGGATATGTACAATTAGGACAATCTTCTTCTACTCTTTCTGGTGGTGAAGCACAACGTATTAAACTGGCTTCATTCTTAGTAAAAGGTGCTACAAAGGACAAAGCTTTATTTGTTTTTGATGAACCTACAACTGGGCTTCACTTTCATGATATCAAGAAATTATTAGCTTCATTTGATGCATTAATTGATAAAGGACATTCTATAATTGTAATTGAACACAATCTTGACCTTATAAAATGTGCCGATTGGATAATTGATTTAGGCCCAGAAGGCGGTGAAAATGGTGGGGAATTATTAGCAGAGGGAATACCTGAAGATATAGTAAAAGTAAAAAAATCTATAACAGGTATCTACTTAAAAGAGAAATTATAACCTTAACTTATTCGTGATAACATTTATCTTCAAAAGGAACTCCATCTTCATCGATGGCAACCAATATCTTTTTGTTTTTAGATGATTCTATGGTTAAATACAGCCAAGCAATAGACCACAATCCAAATGTTAAGCAACAAATAAGGAAATTAAAACTATGATCAACCACTCTTTCTCCTTTCGATAAAACTGCAAAAAGCATTTCATCATTTCTTTCTTCTAAAATAAAACCGTTATGAATTTTATTTGAAATTATATTTGAGAATACTTGTAAACTTTCTTCTTGCGTAAATTGTGGGCTTTTCATAATCATAAATTAAAATTATTTTTAGCTATTTACTTTAATAATTTATTTTGGAGTAATTCTAGGGAGCAAAATTAGTTTACAATAACAAATTAAACAATACCCACTTTTAGTGATTTTACAATTAGTCTTTCATCACAAAACACTAAAAAAGATTAATCTTCTAATATAAAACACAATATCAAAAGCTTTTTTACATATTAATCAATTGCCTTTTTTTAAATACTCTCCTTTCAAAAACAATCAATTACAACTTGCTATTTATATTAAACGTCGGAGTTTCATAATTATTACTTAAATAATCTTCTGGAATACTCGTTTTATTACCATCGCGAAACGGCTTACAAATATAAACAAAATGAATTACTTTTTATTTCCAACTATTTCTTACTCATTTTTAACGCCAAGCTTCTTTATAAACTTATCTATTACTTGGTTTATCTCTTTAGAGATTTCAAATTTATAGTTTAAATACACATAAAAAACCGTTACAATAGATGATTTTATAGCAATCCCTATTAGTGGATAAACGGGAAATTCCCAAAAAGTAAAACAATAGAAATAATACTGATGTAAGCAGTAATGAATACAAATTTTGTTTGTAAAAGGATACAAATGAAGTTTCTTAACTACAAAAAGTAATTTCGCTAAAAACTGTATGCTGTACTAGATAGTAGCGTTGCAAATGCAGACCCCTTAATACCGTAAATAGGTATAAAAATTATGTTTAAAACAAAAGTCAAAACAACTAAACCTAATCCCAAAAATAAAACCGTTCGATAATATTTTGTATTAAAAATAATAGCATTATTATTCCCCAAAATAAGATCAAAATATTTAGATAATCCAATCATAAAAACAACAGGAACTCCTCCTCTATACTCCTCAGGAACTATTTCATATAACTGATTAATATTTACAAAAATACAGAGCATCACGAATCCACCAACAATCTGTAAATTAATAGATGTCTTTTTGTATAGATCATTCAATTCATCGTGTTTATTTCTCATGCATTAATTTAGCCGTAATAGGATACACAATCTGATGCATCGCGCGACTCGGAACAGAGATTACCAAAGCTATATATGTTGCTACAAAATAATAAGCAATATTCTCAATTTCAATACTGATTAAGCATAAGCTTATCTCCATCCAAAAGCAAATTAGCTACACTTCCTGAAAGAATTATGTAAAACGTATATTCCATTACGCTCTTTACATTCTTTGGTATTGTGATCTGAAAGTTTGGTTTCTTGATACTAAAAGCGTAAAACATGGTTACGATAAAGGCTAAAAAATAAATTGCTGCCGTTATATATACAAACTGAATTAGTGTAATCCAATGAAAATACAATCCTACCAATACAAATGAAGAAAACAGTCTTAAACCAACTTCTTTGATAAAATTACCAAAAACGGAATGCATATGTACCCTTGCCCAAGCATAAAAAATCTCGAAATAAGCCATACAAATTCCAACAAAAGGAATCAGTAAAATAAACTCTTTTACAACTGGATTTTTCTTTGATACAAAGACTGTAATATCATCAAAAAAGAAGATTCCAATTATTCCTAACGGAATACACATTAGTATAGGAAACAAAGCTGTAAACGATAAAAACTGCTCTCTTTCTTCTTCTGTTTTATATTGAGAATAGAACTTGACTAATGTATTTTGCATTCCGATAGCAAACAAAGGCATAATCACATTTGCAGCAGAAAGAATATAATTTGTTAATCCATAATAAGTTTCGCCTAAATAAATCGGATACAAATAAAGCGTGTTTATAGCACCAATACCAAAACCAATATATGTTATGATAGTATTTTTGAAAGACTGATTTAAGACTATGCCCATTGAAGGTATTTATGTTTTTTATTAAAAGTTTAAAAGTATTCTATTTAATCAATTGTACTAACTGTTTAGTTAGGTTCTTTCTAGAATATTGCTGCAATCCTACTCCGTTTGATTGTAGTTTTCCTTCTAAAAATTGATTATAAAAATCCAAAATTACACTTTTTAATTTCATTTTTTCAGAATAGTCAAAAAACACTCCAGTATTAGTCTGGGTTATAATATCAGAGAAATCTGAACCCTTTGGTCCAATAGCAATTATTGGTCTATTTGAAACCATATATTCAAACAACTTACCTGGAATAATACTCTTTGTATCTTCTGAATTGATTTCAATCAATAATAAAACCTGAGATTTTTTTTGATGTGCAATAGCTTCGTTGTGCGAAACATAACCTAAATTATTCAGATAATCATTAAGTTTGAACTTAGTAATTGTTTCTAAAACTTCCTGACTAACTGCACCTATTAGTTTTATTTCTAAATGCTGTTTGAATTCAGGAATCTCTTGTAACAGTTCAATTAAGCATTCCCATAAAAAAGCGGGTTTCTTTCTGATAAGAAAGAACCTATATGCGCCAATGTAAACTTAGTATCTAAAGTTTGCTTATCTACATTTTCAACATCATAGCCATTCGTAATAACTTCAATAGGTTTTGTTGTTATTTCCTGAAACTCTACTTTAGTTGTTTTACTGGTTACAAGAATAGTATCTGCTGTGTTTAAAACCTGATGTTCTAATTTTTTATGCTTTTTAGCTGCATAACTAGATAACGTAATGATTTATGATAACCAATCGTAGTCCATGGATCACGAAAATCAGCGAACCATTTTATATTTAATTTCTGTTTTAACTCTAATCCTATAAGATGTAAACTATGTGGTGGACCAGAAGTCACAATTGTATCAATATTATTCTCAACAATATATTTCTCTAAGAAAGAAACTGATGGTTTTACCCATAAAACACGAGCATCGGGGATAAATAAATTTCCACGAATCCATAGGAACACTTTATCAAGAAGGGATTGCTTTTTTTTTATTCGGAAAAATCCCCGAAGCAATTTTTTTAGTCTTGTTTTTCGAAAAAAACGAAGCTAGTTGATATGGTTCAATAATTTTATTCTTGATAACTATTACCTGATCCGAAACTTCATTTACCAAACCTTCATCAACAATTGGATATGTTGGGTTTTCTGGTACATATACAATTGGCTGAACACCAAATTCGGGCAAATATTTTACAAATTTTAACCAGCGTTGTACGCCAGGTCCTCCAGCCGGTGGGAAATAATAGGTTATAATTAGAAGTTTCTTTTGTTCCAAGAAAAATTGATTTAATGTTTAAAATTGCAAACTGAGATTGAAAATCGATTACTTTACAGTAATCGATTTTTTTCTTTCAAAATAAATTCCTCCGATTAAAAGAACCAACATACCTATTGAACTCGCAAGTGTAATCATACTACCCGTTTTAACAACTTCTGGTTCAAATTTAAATTCAATTGTATGTTTTCCTCCAGGAACTTCTAAAGCTCTCAAGACATAATCTACAGGGAAATGATCTGTTAGTTTGCCATCTATATAAGCATTCCATCCTTTTTCATAATATATTTCAGAGAATACTGCTAAACCATCATTTAGGTTATCTGATGTGTATTTGAGATAATTTGGCTTATAAACTTCTAACTTTATAGTTCCGCTTGCATCCCATTTTTTCTTTAATCGAGCACTCTTAAATTTAGAACCATGGTCATGAATATTAAAAATAGCTACATTTTTAGTATCCAAATGATCTAATAGCTTCATTTCGGCATCGGCAGTATTAACCAATTTTACATCTTTTACAAACCAAGCATTGCCGTTTGTATTTGGATTTATCGTTGGAAATTCCTGACCTTCTTTATTGGTTTGGATAATGTATTTTATATTTAGCATATCCAATACTTCCATATTATTTTTGGCTATTTGATAGTCAAACAATTGCTGCATTCTTCTTGGCTTTGCAGCATGATATCCTCCAATTGATTTATGGAAGTAAGAAGCTCGTGCGCTTGATAAGTTTCCATTGACTTCAAATACTCTATAATGTGTCGTATCTTTTAAAATCTGAGCATCAGAAGGTGTTTCCTGAAAAGGAACTGCCACTTCTCTTCCGCTTACAAAATCTTTAGCTGATACATATTTTTTATCTACAAAGAACAAATCGAAGATCATCAAAACCCCTACAATTATAAGTGCTGTGTTTTGAGAAAGTTTATTTTTAATAAAGAACCATAATACTCCAAATACAACTACAATAAAAAATCCTGAACGCAATAAATCTGCTGAGTACAACGTTTTTCTATCTTCTTTTAGCGCATCAACAAAATCAGGACCGTAATTCTCTAAGAAATAACCATCACTACCTCCAGAGAAATTAAACATGCTTTTACAGAAAACTAGTATCAATAAAACACCAACACTAAACACTCCTGTTTGAACTAATCCCTTTTGCTGCAACTTTGGATCTATTTCTTTTAATTTGAAAAAAGATTGTAATCCCATGATTGCAAGAACTGGAAAACACAGCTCTAGAATTACTTGTATTGAAGAAACAGCTCGAAACTTATCATACATAGGAACATGATCGATAAAGAAAATCAAGTCAGATTGGAAGTTTTTTCCCCAAGAAAGCACTTAAAGCAAGCATTGCTCCTGAAAAGAATACATATTTAATTTTCCTATCATCAATAAACAAAGCCAAAACTGCTAAGAAAAAAACGATGGCACCAATATACGCAGGAGCTGCCACAATAGGCTGATCTCCCCAATAAGTTGGCATTGCCGAAACAAAATCTTTTGCTTGCCCTTCCGGAACGCCTTGTCCAATCATGAACTCATACATATGACTATCCGTTCCTAAAGCTTCACTGTTTGATCCACCAAACAATCTTGGTGCAATTAGATTAAAGCTTTCAGCAATTCCATAGCTATATTCTGTAATGTAATCACGAGTTAAAGCACTTCCGCTAGTATTATTTTTTGAACCATCTGGGTTAAATGTTAATTCACTTTTTCCTCTTGACTAAAACTAGCATATTCGCTAGTAGCCATTAAATTGGTTGCATTTGCCCCTAAAGCAAAAATTCCAGCTACTGCCAAAACTCCAAATGAGATTAAAAGCGGCTTATATTCTTTTTCTTTAATAAAATTAAATGCGAAATATCCTGAAAGTATCAACAAGAAGATTAATAAGTAAAACGTCATTTGAAAGTGGTTTGCATCGATTTCCAGGAACCGAAAAAGCATGGTGAGTAATCCACCGAGAATATATTTTTCTGAAATACGAGTATAAATCCTGCAATGACCAGTGGCATATATGCAATAGCATGTGCCTTGGCATTATGTCCAACTCCTAATATGATGATTAAATAAGTAGAGAAACCAAAAGCCAATGCTCCAATAAAAGCTTTAAGCGGGTCGATTTTTAAAACCAATAACAAGCCATAAAATCCTAAGAAATATAAGAAAAGGTAATCTGCTGGACGAGGTAAGAATCGCAAAGCATCATCTAATTGCCCTACATAATCATGCGGATAATTAGCTCCTAATTGATACGTTGGCATTCCGCCAAAAGCCGAGTTTGTCCAATAAGGTTCAGAATGTTCAGTTGCTCTAAAATCATTTTGTTCCTTGGCCATTCCGGTATATTGTGCAATATCCGATTGAAAAATTTGTTTTCCTTGTAATACAGGATAAAAATAAATTAAAGAAACGAGTACAAATCCCAATATAACAAGGGCATGCGGATAAAGCTTATTTATTACTTTCAATTTTGGTAGGTTTGGTTATGGATGAAAAAATCTATTGTTCGATTACAAATTTAATCTATTTCTTCATAATCAACGTAATCACCAACTTTTTTGGTTTCACGCGGGTTTTTCGCATTAGCAGTATCAATTATTACCTCATCATTTGTTCTTGTTTTTTGCCAAGAATTATTTTGTTGCTGCTGTGTATATTGCTGTTGTTGTCTCTGAAAATTCTCTCCTGCTTTATCTACCACTTTTTTTACTAAAACTGGTAAAAATAATTTTGCCAAGAATCTAAAAATGTAATAAAAAGCAATCATATAAAAAATCGCTTTTATAAGACCTGAAAAAGATGCTGTTTGCATAATCATATAATTTTTTTCAAAAATAGCAAATCCATTCTTGAAAATTAAAATATCAATCTTAAATAAATAATAAAATATAGTACATTTGAAATGCGTTATTACTTTTTAACTAAAAAAAATAATATGTTCAAAATCAGAAACTTGATTATTTCCAGCGTTTTTTTAACGCCTTATCTTTTTTTCGGCCAACATACCGATGTTATCAATTCGAACCGACCTGGCGAAACTATGTCGGCTTTTTCTGTTGGAAAATCAGTAATTCAAGCCGAAGTTGGTGTTTATGGAATTAACGAAAAGCACGATTTATTAAATTATAATGCAAGTGGTTTTGGAACCGATTTAACTCTTCGTTGGGGTCTTTTTCGCGAGCAACTTGAACTTATTGCCGACATTCAGTACCAAATGGAGGATTACAGCACTCCTTTTGTTAGCTACAAAAAGAATGATTTTAAACAGACTATATTAGGAGCAAAATATCTGATCTACGATCCATTTAAAAATTACGAAAAAAAACCTAATATTTATAGCTGGAAAGCCAATCGAAGGTTTGACTGGCATCAATTAATTCCTGCAGTTTCTATTTTTGCAGGTGCTAATTTTACTTTTGCTGGAAATCCATACGCTTTTACAAATGAGTCAAGCATTTCTCCAAAAATCATGTTAATCACTCAAAATCATTTAGGCGATGGAAAATGGGTATTTGTAACCAATATTATTGCCGATTATATCACTACCGACTTTCCTAGTTACGGATATGTACTAACACTTACACGAGGTTTTAATGACAAATGGTCTGGTTTTGTAGAAAACCAAGGCTATAAAAGTGATTTTTACAGTGATTGTATTGTTAGAGGTGGTGCAGCATATTTGCTAAATAAAAACATGCAAATAGACGCATCTGTAAGTACTAATTTTAAAGATACTCCTTCTATTTTTTATGGTGGTGTTGGATTTTCTTGGCGTTACGACACAAACTATAAAGAAGTTCAAATGAACTTTAAAGATACTAAGAAAGGTAAAAAAGACAAAAAAAGTAAAAAAAGCAGAAAGAAAGAACTTGAAGAAGATTCTATCAAAATTGAACAAAGACGTAAATCAACTTTCGAATAATAACTGCTATTACAAATTTAACAACCTCTCAAAAAAGAGACTTTTAAAAAAATATAATACAATCTTAATGATTACAATACAAGAAGCCAAGACTAAAAAGGAGTTAACTGAATTTATAAAATTCCCTTTTTCATTATACAAAGACAATAAATACTGGGTCCCACCAATTATTGCTGATGAATTAGAAACTTTTGACAAAACAAAAAACCCCGCTTTCGAAAATGCTGAGGCTACTTTCTATGTCGCTTTAAGAAATAATGAAATTGTAGGACGTATTGCTGCTATAATTAACTGGGATGAAGTAAATGGGCAACAAAAAAGGAAAGTCCGTTTTGGTTGGTTTGATGTTATTGATAACATCGAGGTAACCAAAGCTTTACTTGAAAAAGTATATGAATTAGGCCGAAAAAATAATCTAGAATATGTTGAAGGTCCAATGGGATTCTCTAATCTGGATAAAGTTGGAGTTTTAACTGAAGGTTTTGACGAGATGGGAACTATGATTACCTGGTACAATCATCCTTATTACGCAACTCATTTTGAGCAACTGGGCTATGTGGTAGAAAAAAAATATGATGAGAGTAAATTCCCCTTCGCTAATGTAAAACCTGAATTTTTCGAAAAAGCAAATGAATTGGTAAAGAGAAGATACCAATTAAAACCGCTTAATTTCAAAACAACCAAAGAAGTAATGCCACATGTAGATAAAATGTTTGATTTATTCAATAAATCTTACGCTTCTTTATCATCATTTGTAGCAATATCCGATATACAAAAAGAGTACTTCAAGAAAAAATACATTAGTTTTATCAACCCGGAGTTTATCAAATTTGTAGAAGATAAAGACCATAACATTGTTGCTTTTAGTATTGTTATGCCTTCCTTTTCGGAAGCTTTACAGAAAACAAAAGGAAAATTATTCCCGTTTGGATTTCTTCATTTACTTAAAGCGAAAAAACATAGTAAGGATATGATTTTTTATCTAATTGGTGTCCATCCTGAGTACCAAAACAAAGCTGTAACTGCAATTATATTCAATGAATATTACCATACTTTTAAAGAAAAAGGTATTGTTAATTGCTATAGGACTCCAGAATTATCAGACAATGTAGCCATACATAATTTATGGAAACATTTTGATCCTGTTATTCACAAACGAAGAGCTACTTTCCGTAAAGAATTATAAAAAGAAATCCATTCACAGTTTGTGAATGGATTTCTTTTTTTGGCATCAAACCTATTTACAATCTACCTTTGATAAGGTCATTTTTGAATCAAATTTCAATTTTTTTTTATCTTTAAATATCATTTTACCATTTGTTTCTATAAGATCTCCATATCCTTCGATAAAAGTTCCTGCTTTTTTCAGGAAGGCAACTTCTCTTATAGAAGAAACTCCTTCCGATTTGAAAGTATAATCAGCGATAAGCGTATCCCCTTTTATATTCCCTATTATAGTTCCTACGTTTTTGTCTTTTTCATAAATTTTATATACCAATTCTCCGTTTACTTCATTATGGGAATTTGTACTTAAAGTCATTTTTACTGTATCATTATTAGCCACTAATTCAAAACATTGTTTGCCAACAGATTCTTTAATCATTCCAGATTCAACTGTATCAGGAACTATTTCTTCTGATTTAGTCTTTTTACAAGAAACTAATAGTAATGTAAAAACTCCTATTATTGCCATTGTTTTTTTCATAATCATTCTGTTTAAAAGTTTGAATGTTAAATATACTACATTAAAAAATTAGACAAAAAAAATCCATTCGCATAACGAATGGATTTCTTTATATAATTCCCACGTATTCATAAAAATGAATATTGGTTTTAACTATGCATCTACATCAACTGTAGTTCTACTAGCTATTTCTTTATAAGTTCCGTTGATTAATTTCTCACGAATAGCTTCAAAAGCTGTAAGTGTTTCATCAATATCAGCCAAAGTGTGCGAAGCTGTTGGTATCATTCTCAACAAAATAATTCCTTTTGGAATTACTGGATATACTACGATAGAAAGGAAAATACCATAATTTTCTCTTAAATCATTCACCATTACCATTGCTTCTGGAATACTTCCTTCTAAGTAAACTGGTGTAATACAAGTATTTGTATCTCCGATGTTAAATCCTTTTTCTCTTAAACCACTTTGTAATGCATTTACATTAACCCATAGTTTATCTTTAATTTCAGATGAATTACGCAACAACTCTAAACGTTTTAACGAACCAAGTGTTTGAATCATTGGTAATGCTTTTGCAAACATTTGAGAACGCAAGTTGTATTTTAAATAATCAATAACAGATTTATCTGCAGCTACAAAAGCTCCAATATTTGCCATAGATTTTGCAAAAGTAGAGAAGTAAACATCAATATCATCTTGAACTCCTTGCTCCTCACCTGCTCCAGCTCCTGTTTTACCAAGTGTACCAAAACCGTGTGCATCATCTACCAATAATCTGAAATTGTATTTTTGCTTCATAGCAACAATTTCTTTCAATTTTCCTTGTTGACCACGCATTCCAAACACACCTTCGGTAATAAACAAAATACCTCCACCTGTTTCTTGTGCCATTTTTGTAGCACGTTGCAGGTTTTTCTCCATACTTTCTAAATCATTATGTTTGTATGTGAAACGCTTACCCATATGCAAACGAACACCATCAATGATACAAGCATGAGAATCTACATCATATACAATGATATCATTTTTAGTCACTAAAGCATCAATGATAGATACCATACCTTGGTAACCAAAATTTAATAAATAAGCTGATTCTTTCATTACGAAATCTGCCAATTCATTTTCTAATTGTTCGTGATATTTAGTGTGTCCTGACATCATACGAGCTCCCATTGGGTAAGCTGCACCAAACTGAATTGCTGCATCTGTATCTGCCTGACGTACTTCTGGGTGATTTGCCAAACCTAAATAGTCATTTAAACTCCAGTTTAGGATATCTTTTCCGTGAAATTTCATTCTAGGACCTAACTCACCTTCTAACTTTGGAAAAACGTAATAGCCTTCTGCTTGAGAAGCCCACTTTCCTAATGGTCCCTTATTGTTCTGAATTCTTTCGAATAAATCTTTTACCATAAATATATTTTGAAGTAATAATTTTAATTTAAACAGCGTGCAAAAATAATGATTATTATTCTAAAATAGAGTTTCCATTTATTTTTATTGAAAAATATTCTGAATATCAATATTAAAAAAAATAAACTTCTCTAAAACTCCATTTTAAAAGCACAACTATTGAAATTAAAACATTACAAATTTCTAGAATAAATAATCTGTATTTCATGATTTTTATCATAATAAAAGACAAAGATGTCTTTTATATTTGTGTAAAGATTTTAAACTAAAATAAAACCAGATTAATTATGAAAATAAATTATAAAATGCCACAAAAATTAAAAGTGTTTTTTTGTGCAATTTTTACAATGACGCTCTTAGCATCATGTAAAAAAAATGAAAGCTCAACTAATTACACTGACATCGCAACCAATGGAGAAATGGAAGCTGAACTTACAGCCCCACCGATGGTACCGAAACCTGTTGGTAATAGGTCTGCCATGAAAGTAAAAATAAACATGGAAATAAAAGAGCTAGAAGGAACCATGACAGATGGCGTAAAATACACCTATTGGACATTTGGTGGCTCTGTTCCGGGAAGTTTCATCAGAACTCGTGTAGGTGATGAAGTCGAATTTCATCTAAAAAACCACCCAGACAATAAATTACCACACAACATCGATTTACATGCTGTTACAGGTCCTGGTGGTGGAGCAACATCATCATTAGTAGCTCCTGGTCATGAAAAAGTATTTAACTTCAAGGTGATTAATCCTGGTTTATACGTTTATCATTGCGCTACAGCTCCTGTTGGGATGCACATTGCAAACGGAATGTACGGTTTGATTCTTGTTGAGCCTGAAGGTGGACTTCCTCCTGTAGATAAAGAATACTACGTTATGCAAGGAGATTTTTATACTCAAGGTGAATATGGAGCCAAAGGTCTTCAGCCTTTTGACATGAATAAAGCCGTAAAAGAAACACCTGATTATGTTGTATTTAACGGAAAAGTTGGTTCATTAACCAATGGTGGTGAACTTACCGCAAAAGTTGGTGAAACGGTACGTTTATTTGTTGGTAACGGTGGTCCTAATCTAGTATCTTCTTTCCATGTCATCGGTGAAATATTTGATAAAGTGCATGTAGAAGGCGGAAGTCTCATTAATGAAAATGTACAAACTACATTAATTCCTGCTGGAGGAGCTGCTATTATTGATTTTAAAGTTGAAACTCCCGGAGATTTTATATTGGTTGACCACTCTATTTTTAGAGCATTTAATAAAGGTGCCTTAGGAATATTAAAAGTTGAAGGTGCTGAACATAAAAACATTTATTCTGGAACGATTCAAGAAGGTATTTATTTGCCAGAAGGAGGAACTATTCAAAAAATGCCTGATAACGGAGCAGCCAAAACTACAACTCCAAAAAGAACTGTAGCAGAGAAAATAAAAATTGGTAAAGAAATTTTCGGAACCACATGCTTTGCCTGTCACCAATCTGAAGGACAAGGAATTCCAAGTACATTCCCTCCTTTGGCTAAATCAGATTACCTTAATGCAGATCCTAAACGAGCAATTAAAACAATCTTACATGGTTTAAGTGGTGAAATAACTGTAAATGGCCATAAATACAACAATGTTATGCCTAGTCAGAATTTATCTGATGATGAAATAGCAAATGTCATGACCTACATATACAACAGTTGGGGAAATAATAAAACGGATGTTACTCCCGAAATGGTAAAATCACAAAGATAACAACAGCACTATTATGCAAAAAAATACTTTAATTATTCTTCTTTTCTTGGCTTATATGGGAATGGTAAGCGCGCAAGGATAGGTGCTGCCTCCCTAACAACAGGAGCATGTATTAACCTTAGCAATACGTGAC
>NZ_JBXBAV010000123.1:0-35054 GCF_056783245.1 Flavobacterium sp. TC780
AAGGTTAATACATGCTCCTGTTGTTAGGGAGGCAGCACCACTTCAAAATCATAGCCTAAACGTCTAAATTCGGTGCGTAAGATCCTATAATCAAAAGAGGCATTGTGTGCCACAATAACACAATCAGAGGTGATTTCAATAATTCGTTTGGCAACTTCAAAAAATTTTGGTGCTGAACGCAACATAGCATTGTTGATACCAGTAAGTTTTACAACAAACGGCTGAATTGGAATTTCAGGATTAACCAAACTAATAAATTGATCAACTACTTCATGGCCATCAAATCTATAGATAGCAATTTCGGTAATCCCTTCTTCATTAAACTGTCCTCCAGTTGTTTCTATGTCTAGTATTGCGTACATTATCAATGTCAATTTCAAAAAACAATTTCAATTTCAATAACAATTCCTGAAAATTACTACTGTTATTGTCATTGTTATTGATTGTTTTTATTTAGTATCATTTTTGATGAAATTGCAATAAGTTGTTCTACTTCAATTAGAAGTTTGTTTCTTTTATCGCTATCTCCTTCTTTAATATAATTGAGAATTTTTAATGAGTTTCTTGATTCTTTTAATTCTTTTGCAACTAGGAAACTTTAAAAATAAAATCTTTATTAGTAATCGTGGCTTGTGCTTCTCCAAAATTTAAGCAAGCACTACCAGATGATCGAATTAATTGATTTTTATAATATTCATTTTCAAATAATTTTTCTAATTGCCTTGTAAAGAAAATACATTCTCCAGCAAAACGAACTAATCTATCTTCGAAATTGAATATTTTTTCCATTAAGCTATTGTTTTTGGAATTGATATTGGTTTTTGCAATTTATCTTCCTCCAAATATACTACTTCCAATGCGAACCATAGTACTGCCACATTCTATTGCAAGTTGGTAGTCTCCTGACATTCCCATAGAAACAGTATTTAATTTACAGTTTACGGTTTTTGTAGTTTGCAAAGAGTCGAAGATTGATTTTAAATGGGTGAATTCTTTCTTTATTTGGTTTTGATTTTCGGTAAAAGTGGCCATTCCCATTAAACCCAAAATTTGAATGTTTTTCAAATTATGAAAATCATCTGAGGCTAGGAGCGATACAAGTTCTTTTTCGTCAAGACCAAATTTTGTTTCTTCTTCGGCAATATGTATTTGAAGCAGACAATCAATAACACGGTTGTTTTTTAATGCTTGTTTATTGATTTCCTGTAGTAGTTTTAAACTATCGACTCCATGAATCAAATTTACAAACGGTGCCATAAATTTTACTTTATTTGTTTGTACGTGACCAATCATGTGCCATTGAATGTCTTTTGGCATTTCTTCCCATTTGTCTGTCATTTCCTGGATTTTGTTTTCTCCAAAAATACGCTGACCAGCTTCGTAAGCTTCCATTAAATCAGTAACAGGTTTGGTTTTAGAAACCGCAACTAATGTTACATGTTCTGGTAGGGAAGTTTTTATGGTAGTTAAATTTGATGCTATTGACATGTTTTTTCTTTTTTATGAAATGATAAATTGCTTTGAGATTTTCTCCGCTTTTTTACTTTCACTATAATCATAGAATCCTTCGCCAGATTTTACTCCTAATTTTCCAGCACGTACCATATTTACTAGTAGTGGACATGGTGCATATTTTGGATTTTTAAAACCGTCGTACATTACATTTAAAATAGCTAAACATACATCAAGTCCAATAAAATCGGCTAGTTGTAATGGTCCCATTGGGTGTCCCATTCCTAGTTTCATTACGGTATCTATTTCGTAAACACCAGCTACTTTGTTGTATAATGTTTCGATAGCTTCATTTAGCATAGGCATTAAAATTCTGTTTGCTACAAAACCTGGATAATCGTTTACTTCAACAGGAGTTTTACCCAATTTTACGGATAAGTCCATGATGATTTTAGTAACTTCATCGCTGGTGTTGTATCCGCGAATAATTTCTACCAATTTCATGATTGGCACTGGATTCATAAAGTGCATCCCAATAACGCGTTCAGGATGTGCTACAACAGCTCCGATTTGTGTTATAGAGATAGATGAAGTATTTGTTGCCAAAATTGTATTATGCGAACAAGCTTCGTTTAATTGTTTGAAAATATTTAGCTTCAAATCAATATTCTCGGTAGCAGCTTCTACAACTAAATCTACTCCTACAACACCATCTTTAATGTCTGTATAGGTAATAATATTTGTTATTGTTTTGGCTTTTTCTTCCGCAGTAATACTTCCTTTTGCAAGCATTCTGTCTAAGTTAGCGGCAATGGTTGCCATTCCTTTGTCTAAAGATTTTTCAGAAACATCAATTAGTTTTACTACAAAACCACTTTGAGCAAAGTATGAGCAATTCCGTTACCCATTGTTCCAGCACCGATTACAGCTATTGTTTTCATATTATTTAAGTACTATATTTTATAATTTTAGCCATAAATTCATGAATTAATTCATGAATTTATGGCTAACTTTTTTTGAGGTTATTTTTATTTATCGAAACAGTCAATAATTTGGTAAGCCACTCTTAATGCATCCGTTGCTTGTCCTAGAGTTACAACTGGATCAGTATCAGTATTTATTGCATTTGCAAAAGATTCTAACTCATCTAAAATTGCATTATTTTGCTCTACATCTGGATTTGTAAAATAGATTTGCTTTTTTACTCCTTCTGCATTTTGCAAGATCATATCAAAATCACCTGTATTTCGGGTGCATCTTTCATACGAACAACTTCGCATTTTTTTTCTAAAAAGTCAACTGAAATATAGGCATCTCTTTGGAAAAAACGTGTTTTACGCATGTTTTTCATCGAAATTCGGCTTGCTGTTAAGTTTGCAACACAACCATTTTCAAATTCAATTCGGGCATTGGCAATATCTGGAGTATCGCTAATTACTGAAACTCCACTAGCATTGATACTTTTTACTTTCGATTTTACTACACTTAAAATGGCATCAATATCATGAATCATCAAATCTAAATACTACAGGAAGCGTGTCACCGCGGGGATTAAATTCGGCTAAACGATGTGTTTCTATAAACATCGGATTTTCGATAATGTTTTTTGTTGCTGTGAATGCTGGATTAAAGCGTTCAACATGACCAACTTGACCTTTTACTTTATATTCTTTTGCTAAAGCAATAATTTCCTCGGCTTCTTCTACAGTATTCGAAATTGGTTTTTCGATGAAAATGTGTTTTCCTGATTTAATGGCAACTTTAGCACATTTGTAGTGTGATAATGTTGGAGTTACAATATCAATTACATCAACAGCATGTATTAACTTAGCAATTGTATTGAAATTTTTATAACCGAATTCTTGGAATTTTTCTCGGCGTTTTCTTGATTTTGGTCATAAAAACCAACTAATTCATATTTATCAGATTGTTGTAATAAACGTAAATGTATTTTACCTAAGTGGCCAGCACCTAAAACTCCTACTTTTAACATGAGAATGTATTTTTAACAAAAATATAATTTATTTGTTGAAAGTGAAAGTGAATGCTTTAAAGTTTTAGTAATTTAATATTTAAGAATCAATATTTGAAATCCTATTTACTTTCTTATTTTTACCAAAATTAAAAGATCAAACATTGAAAGACACTGCCAAACATCAAGGACTTCGGAATCAATTAGTAAGCACTTTGCAACAAAAGGGAATTACCGATAAAGCTGTTTTGGAAGCGATAAAAAAAATCCCAAGACACCTTTTTTTGAACTCTAGCTTTGAAGATTATGCTTATCAGGACAAAGCTTTCCCGATTGGTGCGGGGCAAACTATCTCTCAACCTTACACCGTTGCATTTCAATCGCAGCTGTTAGAAGTTAAAAAAGACCATAAAGTATTAGAAATTGGTACTGGGTCAGGGTATCAAACTGCAGTATTATATATGTTGGGAGCCAAGGTATATAGTGTCGAAAGACAAAATGAGCTGTTTAAAACAACATCAGTTTTATTTCCTAAATTAGGAATTCGCCCGAAACACCTTTCTTTTGGAGATGGTTATAAAGGATTACCGACTTATGCACCATTTGATAGTATAATTGTAACTGCAGGAGCGCCATTTATTCCACAGCCATTAATGGCACAATTAAAAATAGGAGGAAGGCTAGTGATTCCGCTTGGAGAAGATGTTCAGATTATGACATTATTAATTCGTAAAAACGAAACCCAATTTGAAAAACATGAGTTTGGAGAATTTAGATTTGTACCTTTATTAGAAGATAAAAATTAAATTTTGGTTTTGTAGCCAATACTAAAAAGTTTTACCATTAAGAGATTTAGGGAGATTAAGAATTTTAAAAGCTTAATTAAACTTAATCTCTTAATGGTTTTTTAGTGTTTACTGTAGTTTTAGTAAGACAGTTATTGAGAAACTAATTGGATAGCACGTTTTAAATTTTCTTTTTCGACCTGTGCAACATAGTTTATAAAAATAGACTTGTCGTTTTGATTTTGGCTTTCAGCTATAATCGAAAAATATTCACTTTTATGCTCGTTATCACCTTGAATAGTTGCAAAAACATAGCCGTTTTGGATTAATATCCAATTCATTAATAAATGAGCTATTTGAATATTTCCACTTTCAAAAGGGCTAATTGTTATAATTCTTAAATGTGCTTCAGAAGCTAATAATATAGGATGCAGTGTACTTTTATTGGTTTCAAACCAATTGAAGAATGAACTCATTTCACGAATAATTAAGGAATCATTTTTATATTTTCCAGCATGTTCGGGTTTTATTCCTCTTAAAATCTGATTGTGAATTGTTAATAATTCTTTTTCATTGACAGCACTGTTTTTTTGAGTCAAATCCTTAATATAGGAAATGGTTTCATGGTGGTTTACGGCTTCTAAATGTTCACGCATTGACTTGCCTCCAATAGTTACCCCTTCATTAATTACAGCTTTAGTCTCTTGTAGAGTCAATGAGTTGTCATTAATACGATTGCTTTCGTATGTAAATTGCAACTCTAAAATTTTAGAAATTCTATGTAATTCAAATTGTTGAAATGACTGTATTTTTGCTTTTAATACTTCAATTTCATCTAGAATGTTTTGTAGTGATGATAGGATGACTGAAGTATCTGCTTTTTTAATATTCTGAATTTCGATTTCAGCGAGATGTAGTGCTTTAAGGGCTAATTCTTCATGCCCAATTTCATGTATTATTTTTTCTTTTAACCAAACGATTAATAGATTTTCAAAATCAATATCGAGTAATGAAGCAAGTTTGATAATTTGTTCTCTTGTAGGTTTTCGAGTGCCACTTTCAAATTTACTTATTAAGGCTTGATCAATTTCGAGTAATTGTGCTACTTCTCGGGTTTTAAAACCTTTTTGTTCCCGAGCATTTTTAAGTATCATTTTCATTCTAGAGCATGGTTTTAATTGTCAAGACAAATTTAGTCATTGTTTTGGTAAAAAAAATAGCATTAAAAATGAATTCAATGCTATTATATACTATCATTTTATAGTAAGTACTATTTTTTAGGCAGAGTGCCGTCTTTTTTCATTTCGTTTATTATAGTCCTTATAATATCATCTACAGTAAGGCCAATATTTGTAACATCTGAGGATTTTGTTGTGCCAGTCCAAATTAATTTTTTTTCTTTTAAAGAAAACACATTTGTTTCTACTATGTAAAAGGTATTTTCTACATAATAACCAGGAGAGTAAAAATCAGTTCCGTACATTCCGTACCAGCTACCAAACGGACCTCCATATAATAAACCATTATAACCTCCGTAATAGATGCTGTTATCTATTCCAGGAACATATTCGGTTTGTTTTTCTTTGCTTACTAATCGCATAGTAACGACACCGTCAAAATTTTCATCGTTTAGTATTTTTAGTTTTTGGTCGTCTGTAAGGCCATTACTAATTTCATTCAAAAATGGATAAGAAGCATGAAAAATAGGGTTGCTTGCTGTAATTCTGTTCTCGATAACTCTTCGGGTTTCTTCATTTTTTAATAAAGCTACGACTAATACTTTTTTGAAATTTTCTGAACTAATTGTTATTTCTGGATCTCTCCAACTACTGACAATTGAAGAACTAGTACCGCATCCAGATAATAAAATTACAGTTAATACAACAAATATTCTTTTCATAAATCGGAATTTAGAATTTATTGTAGTAAAAATAAGTATAAATATCGAGATATGACTTTTATTAAAAAGGAGATTAAATTAAAAAGCTTTCTTAATTCGGTCTAGGTCACGTTTGGTATCTTGTTCTTTTAAAGATTCACGTTTGTCGTAGTTTTTCTTCCCTTTACAAAGTCCTATTTGTAATTTAGCTAGCCCTTTTTCATTAGTAAATAACTTTAAAGGAATAATAGTTAATCCTTTTGCCTGCACACTTTTTTGAAGATTTTTTAATTCTTTTTTATTCAAAAGCAATTTTCGTTCACTTCTTGATTTATGATTGAATTGATTTCCAAAGGTATATTCTTCAATATAGGTGTTAATAGCAAAAAGTTCATCACCACTAAATTCGCAAAAACTTTCGGTAATGTTTGCTTTACCAAGTCGTACTGATTTGATTTCAGTTCCGGTTAAAACAATTCCAGCAGTGTAGGTATCTATTATTTCGTAATCGAAGCGGGCTCTTTTGTTGAGTATATTGACAGTTTTTAACATAGAGTACAAATGTAAAATAAAAAAAGAAAAACTTTAGTAAAATCAAAGATAATTAAAGATAATTTTTAAACTATGATTTTAATCATTTTTCAGGAAAAAACTTACGCCTAAGTTTGTTAAATAATTTAAAATAAAAACTTAAAGACATGAAAAAGATTTTAACATTAGCTAGTATTGTTTTAATGGGGTTAACTGTAAAGGCTCAGGAAGCAAATCAAGGCTTAAAAGGGGCATGGTTTGTAACATCACAATTTGGCTACCAACAAACAAAAACTGATGATGTAAAACATACAAATTTATCAGTAATTCCGATTGTAGGTACTTTTATCACGCCATCTGTAGCTGTTGGAGCAGGAATTGGGTATATTAATATGAAATCAGAGACAGATAAAGGTACTGACGTAAAAACAGATTTGATAGTTATTCAGCCACTAGCAAGAAAATATTGGAATATTGGGGGGTCTTCTCTATATTTCTTTGGTCAATTAGCAGCGCCAATTATTACAGGGAAGGAAAAAGAAAAAGATACCAAAAATAAACCAATTTGGTTTAACTCTATCAGGAGGATTTGATTACTTCGTAACAAAATACTTCTCAGTTGAGTTTTCTTATAATTTAGCGAATTTTACATCTACAACTATAGATCCAAAAGATGGTTCTAAAACGACTGTAACTAATTTTGGATTAGCACATATGGCAAATGTTGATTCAGCTTATTCTGTTGGTGGTGCAAATTTAACAACACCACTTGCTGTTGGGTTTAAATTTATATTCTAAGTTATAGAAGATTATTTACATTTCAATTTAGTAAATTTGTAAAAAAGAAAGACCGTGCTTTTTATAGTACGGTCTTTTTATTATTTATTTAAAAAATATAAAATGCAAAATCAAGATAAAAATCCCTTACATGGAATAACACTTCAAGCAATACTCGAAAAACTAGTTGGTTACTATGGGTATGATACTTTAGGTGAATTAATTCCAGTTAAATGTTTTACTTCAAATCCTAGTATAAAATCTAGTTTAACTTTCTTAAGAAAAACGGATTGGGCTAGAAAAAAAGTAGAAGATTTATATGTAAAATCGATTCCTAAATTTCCAGTATAATTTAATTTAATTTATAAGAAATCATTATACCACCACCATAAGGCAACCATTCTCCACTTTTGTTATAATGAGGAGCTTTTTCATAACGGCCAGGTGTTCCGTCATTGTAATAGCCTCTATAAAAACCTTGATGCCATCCTCCACTAACAAAAAAGTCAAGCATGAATTTATCATTTAGTTTCTTTTGATATCCTATTGTGGCTCCTAATCTATATCCAAATCCATCTTCGTATTTGTTGGTATCCCAATAATTCCATTTTTGGATTTTA
The DNA here is from genome assembly GCF_056783245.1 of Flavobacterium sp. TC780. Lineage (NCBI taxonomy): Bacteria > Pseudomonadati > Bacteroidota > Flavobacteriia > Flavobacteriales > Flavobacteriaceae > Flavobacterium > Flavobacterium sp. TC780. Next base: position 8,017 of record NZ_JBXBAV010000123.1, read on the forward strand.
TATACGTCTGCTCCAATATGCCCACCAAAATATAAACCATTGAATTTTTCATTAAAATGGTAACGAATTTCGGGAGTAAAAGTGGCAAATTTCATTGGGCTTTTTCCATCAAATGATTCCCAGAAAGAGGCCATTAAGTCAATATTAAGAGTTAGTTTTTCGCCAATACTTGTTTCTACAGCAACATCAGGAATTGCGACTAAAGCCGTAAGAGCATTTGCTTTAATATAAGTTTGGCTATAAGATTGAATTGAGAATAAAAGAACGATTAAGGCAAATGTTTTTTTCATAAAATCTAGTAATTACTAGCAATAAATTAGTTTTGGTTGCTAGTTTCGGGTGCAAATATAACGCAATGCATTATGTTGTATTGTTGTAATTCTAAAATTTAACAAGAATCAATTAAAATCATGTAAGTATTTAAGAAAATATGGATACTAAAGATCTCTCTTGTTGTATTTTTTTTCTTATTTACAATATCAAATTATGAAGTTATACGAGAAGTCTATATTTTAATTTTCTTTGTAACTTCAACAATTGTAATGATTAAAGGCTTTTTTTGTTTAGTAATGAGTAAATTACATTGTCTAAGAAACGTCCTTCATAATATTCCGATTCTTTAAAATGACCTTCCTTTACAAAGTCCATTTTTTGTAAAACTCTTTCTGAAGCTAAATTATCAGGATCAATAACAGCTTCGATAGAGTGTAGTTTCATTTCATTAAATCCATAATCGATTACTTTTTTTGCAGCTTCAGGAATAATTCCTTTTCCGTGAAATTCAGGTAATAACATATAGCCTATTTCTGCACGAAAGTTTCCGGGCTGAACTCTAAAATAACCAATAAATCCAATTATTTTAGGGCTGTCTTTTAAGGTAATTCCCCAATTGATTCCCTCATTTGTTTCTATAATGCTGTTAAGTTGAGATATATGTTCCAATGCTTGCTCATTAGTTGTTATGAGCGGTCTTGGAATGTATTTCATAGTTTCTGGATTAGAACGCAGCGCTATGATTTCGCTAGTATTCTCATTTGTTATTCTTTTAAGGAGTAAGCGTTCAGTTTCGAGTACAGGAAATGGAGAAAAATTAAGAGTTAACATGAGGTAATTAAGATTAAATTATAAAATTTCGATACTAAATTTCGAATTAAATGTTTGATTTGCTTCTAAAGTCAAAATTCCTTCTTTTTCGAAAAGATTTCCTGAATTTTCGGGAGTATCTGAATAACCAAACCAAGGCTCAATACAAATAAACGGAGCGTTTTCTTTTGTCCAAATACCTAAACTAGGAAAGTCAGAAAAATCAACTTTTACATATGGTGTATTGTTTTCTGATATGGTTAGTGACTTAGATTCTAAAGACTTAAAGATTAATGCGTCATTTTCAAATAGTGAATAATTTAGATGAATTTGGCCTTTCTTTGTTTGCTTTAATTGTTTTGTTTTGTTAGAAATCAAATCATTTTCAAGATAAAGAATATTTTAGAGCCTCTTTTTTCTAAACTCTAAAGCATAATCTTTGAAATTTTCTGTGGTAGCGCTATAGCAGGATGAGCCCCAATAGAAAAGAACATGTTAGAATCGGTTTTATTGATTACTTTATATCGTATATCCAGTTGCGAATCTACTAAGGTATAAATTATTTGAAGCTCAAATTTAAAAGGATATATTTTTAGTGTTTCATTATCTGATTGAATTGAAAACACAGCACTTTCATCAGTTTTAGAAATTAGATTAAATTGCATATCTCTAGCGAAACCATGTCGTGGTAAGTGATATGATGTGTTGTTAATTGTGTAGGTATTGTTTTTTAATGTACCGACAATTGGAAATAAAACAGGAGAATGTTTGCCCCAGAAAGCAGGATTGCCTTCCCAGATATATTCTTTATTGTGTTTGTTTTTTAATGAAAATAATTCGGCTCCAGCATGTTTAATTGAAGCAGTAAGTTTTGAATTTGAAATAATTGTAATCAAAATTTAGGTTTTGAAAGATTAAAAGATAACGAATTGTAAATATATTTATAAAATTAAATTTTATTGAAAAAGCTGATAAAATATTTTTTGATAAAATTTCTGTAAAATTGAATTAATCTATTTTGGTTTTAATTCATAAATAGCTTTTTTTTTCATTAATTTGCTAGTTAAACAGCAACAAAAATGAAAAAACTCTCTTTGAGAGCCATATTATCTATGGCTTTATTGTTTGGAATTTCGGCCACATGGGCACAACAAGTTCCTACTGCAAATGCTAATCCTATTTCTAAATACGATTATTATGAGGCATTCTCTCCATTGTTCTATTCTAAAAATGGAACAGCAACTCGTTCTGCAAGTGGTCAGCCAGGTGCTGAATACTGGCAAAATAGAGCAGATTATAAAATAACTGCAAAATTAAATGGAGTTACTAATGAAATCATTGGTACAGATGAAATTACTTATACCAATAATAGCCCAGATAAAATGTCTTTTGTATGGCTTAATTTGGATCAAAATTTATTTAAAGAAGATTCACGAGGAAATGCTGTAGTGCCTTTAACAGGAAGCCGTAACGAAGCCCAAGGTTAGGTTTTTGATGGTGGAAACAAAATCAAGTCAGTAAAAGTAACTGTACTTGGTAAGAAAAAATCAGTTGAAACAGATGCAAAATATATTGTTACTGATACTAGAATGCAGATTTTTCTTCCAGAAGAATTGGCAGCAAAAGGAAGTCGAGTTAAAATTAAAATTGAGTTTTCTTATATCGCTCCTGATGAAGGTTCGGATAGAACAGGAGTTCTTGAAACTAAAAACGGTAAAATATTTACGATAGCACAATGGTATCCACGTATGTGTGTGTATGATGACGTAAGAGGTTGGAATACACATCCGTATTTAGGTGCTTCAGAGTTTTATTTGGAATATGGTGACTTTGATGTAAAACTAACTGTTCCTGCGAATCATTTTGTAGTTGCCTCAGGAGAATTATTAAATGCTTCTGAAGTATATACTACTGAACAGCAAAAACGTTTTAAAGAAGCTGCACTAAGTGATAAAACAGTTATGATTCGTTCTGCTGAAGAAGTTGCTGCAGGAAATACTTCAGTAAATGGAGAAAAAACATGGCATTATCAAATAAAAAATGCACGTGATTTTTCATGGGCATCTTCAGCTGCATTTATCTTAGATGGAGCTAAAATTAATTTACCAAGTGGGAAAAAATCATTGGCTCTTTCTGCTTATCCTGTTGAAAGTGCAGGAGATGCTGCTTGGGGACGTTCTACAGAATATACTAAAGGAGCAATCGAAAATTATTCAAATAGATGGCTAGAATATCCTTATCCAGTTGCAACAAATGTAGCAGGAAATGAAGGAGGAATGGAGTACCCAGGTATTGTGTTTTGCAGTTGGGAATCAAAAGGAGAAGATTTATGGGGAGTTACAGATCATGAATTTGGACACATCTGGTTTCCTATGATTGTAGGTTCAAATGAAAGGCTATTTGGATGGATGGATGAAGGGTTTAATACTTTTATCAATTCATTAAGTACTGCTGAGTTTAATAAAGGAGAGTATAAAGAGGCACAAAGAGATTTGCATAAAATGGCAGAGATATTTACAAATCCTAAATTAGAAACTATAATGAGTTCTCCAGATAATATGAAGGAGGCAAACATTGGTTTGTTGTGTTATTATAAACCAAGTTCAGGTTTAGTAATTTTAAGAGAACAAATATTAGGTAAAGAACGTTTTGATATTGCTTTTCGTACTTATATGGAGCGTTGGGCTTACAAGCATCCTACACCAGATGATTTTTTCAGAACAATGGAAAATGTTGCAGGAGAAGATTTAAGCTGGTTCTGGAGAGGGTGGTTTGTTAATAACTGGCGTTTTGATCAGGGTGTAAACTCTATTAAATATGTAAAAAATGATCCTACAAAAGGAATTATTATTACTATCGAGAACTTTGAAAAAATGGTAATGCCTGTTGTAATAGACGTAAAAACTAAAAGCGGAAAAGTTTCTAGAGTAAAATTACCAGTTGAAATTTGGCAAAGAAATACAGAGTGGTCTTTTAAATTTGACTCTACAGAAGAGATAGAAAGTGTTATAATTGATCCTGATCACGTTTTTCCAGATAGTAATGAAAGTAATAATGTATGGACAGCAGGAAGTGGTAAAATTGAAAAAGATGTTGTTTTAGATTCTTATTTAGGGACATATTCTAGTAAAAACACCCCTCTTAAAATCACATTTACAGAAAAAAATAATGCTTTAACAGTAGAGCTTCCTAATTTTCCTAAATTTACAGTTGATCCAGTTGCTGGAGCAGTTGATACTTTTGAATCACAAAGAGCTGGATTAAGATTTGTATTTACTAAAACGGGATTAAAAATGACAATTTTAGAAAACTCACAAGTAATGGAATTTACAAAAGAGTAATCAGAATTTAATATATATTAAAAATAACACTTATGAGCTTTTTTAAAGAGCTTTAAAAAGTGTAAATTATTATAATCGGCTATTTGAGTATAACTTAAATAGCCGATTTTTTTATTGAAAATTTAATTTTTGTTAAAAAAATAGTTGTTATAATGCGATAAAATTATAAAAGGAACATTATATTAAAAAAATGTTACAATTTTAAAATTAAGTATTGTAATTAAAAAAAAGATGTAAATTTGCATCGATGAATAAAATAAGTTTACATATAACTTCTTTGTCACGGACAAACTCACCTGCTACTTCTCCCGAAGTACGGATGCTATCTCTATAGTATTCAAAAGAGTTTTTCGTCGTATTTATTTATATTCATTTTTTTGTTTTGAAATTACCTAAGTTGTCCTTTGGGCAAACACATCCTAAAAGTACGTTTTGTTTAAAATTACCTCAATGTCATGTTTTTGATATTAAGGGTTTTACGTGTATTTTGTTTAGCTTTGCTGAAGCAACTCTTGGGTTTCAGAAAAAAAATCATGTTTTATTTTTTAACCCTAACTTCAACTATTGAAATGAAGATCTCTATTGTTGTAACACAAGAAGAACATTATAAATATGCGCAAGAAATTTGCGATACTATAGAGTCGTCTGCCTTATTGAGAGGTACTGGAATTGCTAAAAGAACTCCAGAGTACATTCAGAAAAAAATGGAAAACAGAGACGCATTGATTGCATTGGCAGATGGTAAATTTGCAGGGTTTTGTTATATCGAAAGCTGGCAACATGGCAAGTTTGTAGCTCATTCTGGATTAATAGTACATCCTGATTATAGAAATTTAGGTTTAGCTAAAAAAATCAAATCAAAAGTTTTTGATTACTCATTAGAAAAGTTTCCAGATGCTAAAATATTTGGTATAACAACTGGTTTGGCTGTTATGAAAATCAATTCAGATTTAGGATATAAGCCAGTTCCCTTTTCAGAACTTACAAGTGATCCAAGCTTTTGGGCAGGTTGTAAAACTTGTACAAATTATGAAATATTAAAAAGTAAAGAAAATAAAATGTGCTTATGCACAGGAATGTTGTACGATCCAAAAGAAAAACAAAAGGATCCACCAAAACATCCTTTTAACGTAAAAGTACTCAATAGATTAAAATCAATTAAACAAGCCCTTTTCTTAAAAAAATAAAATTATGAAAAAAGTTGTATTAGCTTATAGCGGAGGATTAGATACTTCGTACTGCCTTAAATATTTAAAAAATGAAAAAGGATATGAAGTCCACACTGTACTTATTAATACAGGAGGTTTCGATGAAGAAGAATTAAATGCTATTGAAGAAAGAGCTTACGAATTAGGAAGTGCACAACATGCAAATCTTACAATCGTAGATAAATACTATGATAAAGCTATAAAATATTTGATTTATGGAAACGTACTAAAAAATAATACATATCCATTATCTGTAAGTGCTGAACGTGTTTTTCAAGCTATTGAAGCTATAAAATATGCTAAAAAAGTTGGAGCAGAGGCAATTGCACATGGAAGCACAGGAGCAGGAAATGATCAAATTAGATTTGATTTAATTTTTCAAACTATCGCTCCCGAAATTGAAATTATTACTCCAATTAGAGATTTAAAACTGTCAAGACAAGAAGAAGTTGACTATTTGCAAAAAAATGGAGTTCATTATTCTTGGGAAAAAGCACAATATTCTATCAATAAAGGACTTTGGGGAACGAGTGTAGGAGGAAAAGAAACCTTAACTTCTAATCAGGCTTTACCAAGTGAAGCATATCCATCGCAATTAGAAAAAGATGGTGAAGAGAAGGTAACTTTACAATTTGAAAAAGGAGAATTAGTAGGTGTGAATAACATTAAAAATACACCAACAAAAAATATTGTTATCTTAGAAAAACTAGCTAATGCATACGCAATTGGTAGAGATATTCACGTAGGAGATACTATTATTGGTATTAAAGGAAGAGTAGGTTTTGAAGCGGCTGCACCGTTAATAATTATAAAAGCACACCATTTATTAGAGAAACATACATTAGGTAAATGGCAGCAATATTGGAAAGAACAGTTAGGAAACTGGTACGGAATGTTATTTCATGAAGGTCAGTTTTTGGATCCTGTAATGCGTAATATTGAAGCTTTCCTTGAAGATACTCAAAAAACAGTAAATGGAACTGTAATTGTTTCATTAAAACCATATCACTTTTCGCTTGACGGAATTGAATCAGATAATGATTTAATGAATACAGGATTTGGTCAATACGGAGAAATGAACAACGCTTGGACATCTGATGATGCCAAAGGATTTATTAAGATTTTAGGAAATGCTCAAAATATATTTTCATCCGTAAATCACTTAGACTATGATTAATGTTGGAATAATAGGCGGTTCAGGTTATACAGCTGGGGAATTGATAAGAATATTAATGTACCATCCTAATGTGAATATCGATTTTGTGTACAGTACCACTAATGCAGGTAAGCCATTATCTGTAGCACATCACGATTTATTGGGAGATATTGAAATGGATTTTACCGATGCAATTAACCCAGATGTAAATGTATTATTTTTATGTTTAGGTCATGGAAAGTCTATTTCATTTTTACAAGAAAATAAATTTGCAGGTCACACTAAAATTATTGATTTAGGAAATGATTTTAGATTGATTGAAGATTCAAATTTTGATGGAAAACAATTCGTTTATGGATTGCCAGAATTGAATAAAACGGCTATTAAAAAAGCAAATTATATTGCCAATCCAGGTTGTTTTGCTACCGCAATTCAATTAGCATTGTTGCCCTTGGCAAAAAATCAGCTTTTAGAAAATGACATACATATTAATGCTACGACAGGAAGTACTGGAGCAGGCGTAAGTCCTTCAGAAACTACACATTTTAGTTGGAGATCAAATAATATGTCGCATTATAAAGCATTTGATCATCAGCATTTAGGAGAGATAAATCAAAGTGTAAATCAATTGCAGGCAACATATTCAAATGAGTTACTTTTTATTCCAAATAGAGGAGATTTTGCAAGAGGAATTTTTGCAACATTATATACTACTGCAGAAGAGAGCTTAGATGAAATCGTAGCAAAATATGAAGATTTTTATAAAAACGAACCGTTTGTAACGGTAACTACAACCAATATCAATATGAAACAGGTTGTACAAACAAACAAATGTATTATTAGTTTAACTAAAAAAGGAAACCGGATATTGATTACTTCAATAATCGATAATTTAACCAAAGGAGCTTCTGGGCAAGCAATTCAAAACATGAATTTAATGTTTGGATTACCAGAAACGACAGGTTTACATTTGAAACCAAGCGGATTTTAGAAAAATTTGTTTCAGGATTCAAGTTCTGCGTTCATTGCATAACTTGAAATATCAATACTGAAACTTAAACTAGTTTCGAGTTTGAAGTTTCACGTTCTAAACATAACTTGAAACTTTAAACCTGAAACAAAATAAACAAAAGAAGACATGAATTTATTTAACGTATACCCACTTTATGACATAACTCCTGTAAAAGCATTAGATTGCACAATTACAGACAATAACGGAGTTGAGTATTTAGATTTATATGGTGGTCATGGAGTAATTTCTATTGGTCACACACAACCAGATTATGTATCGAAACTTAAAAATCAATTAGATAATTTAGGTTTTTATTCTAATGCAATTCAGAATCCTTTGCAGGTAGAATTAGCGGAGAAATTAGGTAAACTTTCAGGATTAGAAGATTATGAATTGTTTTTATGCAGTTCAGGAGCAGAAGCAAATGAAAATGCATTGAAACTAGCTTCTTTTCATAACGGAAAATCAAGAGTAGTTGCTTTTGATAATTCTTTCCATGGAAGAACTTCAGCAGCAGTTGCAGTTACAGACAACAAAAAAATTGTAGCTCCAATAAACGCACAACAAGTAGTTACTTTTTTACCTTTAAATAACATCGAATTAGTAGAGGCTGAACTTCAAAAAGGAGATGTTTCTAGTGTTATTATCGAAGGAATTCAAGGAGTAGGTGGTTTAGATGAAGGAACAACAGAGTTTTTTCAGGCTTTAGAAAAGGCTTGTAAGAAATACGATGCTGTTTTAATATTAGATGAAGTGCAATCAGGTTACGGAAGAAGCGGAAAGTTTTTTGCATACCAACATCATAATATCAAGGCCGACATTATTTCGGTGGCAAAAGGAATGGGGAATGGTTTTCCAGTTGGAGCTATTTTAATTTCGCCAGAATTTGAAGCTAGTTTCGGATTATTAGGAACTACTTTTGGTGGAAGCCATTTATCTTGTGCTGCAGGAATTGCAGTTCTAGATGTAATGGAAAAACTGAAATTACAGGATAATGTAAATGAAGTTTCGGCTTACTTTTTTGAACAAATTAAGCAAGTGCCTCAAATTATAAAAGTAAAAGGAAGAGGATTGATGCTTGGTGTGGAATTTGATTTTGAAATTGGAGCACTTCGCAAAAAATTAATTGTAGAGAAACATATTTTTACAGGAAGTGCCAACAACAAAAATCTATTAAAAATTTACCTTCATTAACAGTAAAAAAATCAGATATAGATGTATTTATTGTTGCATTGAAAGAGAGTTTAGCCGAATTAGGACATTAGTTTTTCATTACTAACTACATACAACAACTACCAAACAACCAACTATAAAAATTATGAACCACCAATTATCAATTGAAAGCGAAATTTGGTTTTACTCTCGATGGCAAAGCTTGTCGAAGAAGAAAGAAACCAAATTATTCTGACGAATCAAGCTGATTTAGCCGCTTACAATGGCACAGATTTAGCGATGGAAGAACGTTTAAAAGTCGATAATAAGAAGATTGATGAAATGATTTTATCATTGAGTCAGTTAGCATCTCAGGAGGATCCTGTTGGTGTAGAAAGGTTTCATTTTATACATGAAAATGGGATTAAAGTCAGTAATAAAACGGCAGCTTTTGGTACGATATTGATTATTTATGAATCAAGACCCGATGTAACAATTGAAGCTGGTGGAATTGCCTTTAAATCAGGAAATAAAATTTTACTTAAGGGAGGAAAAGAAGCATTAAAATCTAATCTAAAGATTGTAAGCTTATGGCATCAAGCTTTAACAGAGAATAATGTTTCGACAGAGTGGGTAGAATATTTAAATTTTAGTCGGCAAGAAACACAGGCTTTTTTAGAAAAACCAACACAAAAAGTAGATTTAATTGTACCACGTGGTGGAGAGAAGTTAATTGAATTTGTAAAGGCACATGCAACTTGTCCAGTAATCGTAAGTGGCCGTGGGAATAATTTTGTTTACGTTCATAAAGAAGCAGATACAGATATCGCATTGAAAGTAATTTTGAATGCAAAAACATCTAAAATCTCAGCTTGTAATGCAATAGATAAGGTCTTAATAGATTCTCGATTGCCAAATTTTGAAGGGTTTTTGGCTATTCTAATAGAGGAGCTAAATGAATCAAAAGTAGAGATTATTGTAGATAAAACATTAGAATCTTTTGCAAATACAAGCATTTTGGAAAATGAAGATATCTGGTATGAAGAATTTTTGGATTATAAAATTGTATTAGGGGCAATTGCTTCAGAAGAGGAGGCTATTGCAAAAATTAATAAATATTGTGGCGGACATTAAGCCGCAATTATCACAAGAAATAAAGCTGTTGCACAGGAATTTATGGAGTCTATAGATGCAGCGGCGGTTTATCATAATGCATCAACTCGATTTACTGATGGAGGACAACTTGGCTTAGGTGGAGAATTAGCTATTAGTACAGATAAACTGCACCAACGGGGACCAATTGGATTGCAACATCTGGTTACCAATAAGTGGTATATTTACGGAGAAGGACAAATTAGGTAATTTAAACTTCTTAGATTGTTATACTATCTTAGAATTTTAGATTGCTGAATAACGATTTTAGATTTTAAAATTTAGTTATAGATATAGCTTTGTGAACTTAGCGTTTGTAAACGCAAACAATATAAAAAAGTCTTGCGCCCAGATAGCTATCGGGATTGCGGTAAAATAAAATTTACAATATAAAAAACTCAGAACCTTAGCCACTTAAAGAAATGACTAAAAAAAGGATTTTATTAAAAATTGGAAGTAATACGTTAACCAAAGAAACCAATCATATTTCGAGAGGAAAGATTGAGGATATTGGAATGCAAATTGCTGCTTTAAATGATAAGTACGAATTTGTGATTGTAAGTTCTGGAGCTATTGCAGCGGCGAAACAATTTGTAAAACTAGAGAGCAAAGGCAAGGAAATTATTGTAAAACAAGCTTTAGCATCGATTGGTCAGCCTCATTTGATGCGGATTTTCCATGAGAACTTTAGCGATTTAGGTTTGTTGACCTCACAATGTTTGTTGTCCTATTCTGATTTTGAAAAAGAACAATCCAAAATCAATATTGTAAATACAATAAATGTTTTAGTAGAGAACAATTACATTCCGATTATTAATGAAAATGATACTGTAGCAACCGATGAAATTCAGTTTGGAGATAACGATAAACTAGCTGCATTAACGGCGGTTTTGTTAAATGTAGATATTTTGATAATTGCTACGAATACAAGCGGAATTTATACGAAAGCATCTATTTATAATGAAGCACCGGAAACAATAGCTTTAGTAAATGATTTGCAGCTTTTAGAAAAAGAGATTGGAGAATCTAAGTCAACACATGGAACAGGCGGAATGCAATCAAAAATTGAAGCAGCGGCAATTGCCAAAGCAGCAAATATCGAAACCTGGATCGTAAACGGATTAGAAGATAATTTTATTTTAAAAGCATTAAAAAATGAAATTCCTTTTACCAAGATTGTCTGAAGATGTTGATTAGGTTAATCATTAATTCGAATAATGATTATTAAATAGGAATAGGGGTGATAGGGATTTTTAGAAATAATAATAAAAAAAGAAAACATAAACTATATTTTTAATTCAAATTATGATGATTGTCAAAAGAAGAACACGGATAGTGCGGATTTACTAAAGTAAAGACACAGATAAAAACAGATACTATTCTTAAAAATGTTGATTCGGTTAGTCGACTATTCGGTTAAACAGTTAAACAAATAACAATTAAACAATATATTATGAACTATATTTCAATTCAAGATATCAACTCATTATCAAAATGGGTTAAAGGGGCGTTAAAAATCAAGAAAAAGCCACTAAAAAATCAACACCTAAGGTAAGAACAAAACCTTAGGGATGTTATTTTTTAATCCGAGTTTAAGAACGCGTTTGAGTACTCAAAAAGCAGCTTTAAACTTAGGGATGAATGTCATGGTAATGAATTTCACCAATGAAGGATGGACACTAGAGTTTGAGGATGGAGCAATTATGAACTCAGGTGCTTCAGAGCATATAAAAGAAGCAGCAGAGGTAGTTTCTCAATATTGTGATATTATTGCGATTCGTGCTTTTGCAGGTTTAGAAAATAAAGAAAAAGATTATGCAGAAACAGTTATTTCAGGATTTATAAAACATGCAACAGTACCTATTGTAAATATGGAAAGTGCAGTTCGTCACCCAATGCAATCTTTGGCAGATGCAATTACAATGGAAGAATATAAAACCAAACATAAACCCAAAGTAGTACTTTCTTGGGCGCCACATCCTAAGGCTTTACCTCAGGCAGTTGCTAATTCATTTGTAGAAATGATGCAAATGCAAAAGAATATGGACTTTGTGATTACGCATCCAGAAGGATATGAACTAAGCCCAGAAATAACAAAAGACTGTAAAATTGAATATGATCAAGACAAAGCATTCGAAAATGCTGATTTTGTATATGTGAAAAACTGGAGTAATTTTAATGATTATGGAAAAGTAACCAACATAGATCCAACGTGGACAGTTACTGCCGAAAAAATGGCTTTAACAAACAACGGAAAATTTATGCATTGTCTTCCAGTTCGTCGTAATGTAATTGTGAGTGATGAAGTTTTGGATGGCGAAAATTCAATCGTAATCGAGCAAGCGAATAACAGAACATATTCAGCACAATTGGTGTTGCAGAAGATTTTGAAGAAATTATAATTTTATAGGTGCAAAGGCACAAAGTTGGGAAAGGTTCAGAGATTTTACAAACTGAATCTAAGCTTTGTCCTTTTGTTCCCTTGAACCTTTGAACCTCATGAAAAAAGTTACAGTAATAAAAATAGGCGGAAATATAATTGATAATCCATTAGAATTAGAACAGTTTTTATCCGATTTTTCTAAAATAGAAGGGTATAAAGTATTAGTTCATGGAGGAGGAAAATCGGCTACTAAAATGGCAGAAAGCATTGGTTTGGTTCCACAAATGATTGATGGTCGACGTATAACAGATGCTGCAATGCTAGATGTTGTGGTGATGATTTACGCAGGTCAGATTAATAAAAATATTGTAGCGCAATTACAGTCTAAAAATAATAATGCAATTGGGTTTTCAGGAGCTGATGGAAATTTAATCCAATCAACAAAAAGAAATCATCCAACAATCGATTATGGTTTTGTGGGTGATGTAAAGCAAGTTAATACAAAATTACTAGCTACATTACTAGAAAATGAAATTGTACCAGTTTTTTGTGCAATTACACACGATAAAAAGGGACAATTGCTAAACACAAATGCTGACACGATTGCAAGTGAATTAGCGATTGCTTTATCTGAAGTCTTTGAAGTTACACTTACATATTGTTTTGAAAAACAAGGTGTTTTGTCAGATTCAGAAGATGATTCATCGGTAATCACAGAAATAAACGAAGCTTTATATGTACAATTAAAAACCAAAAAGGTGATTCATTCCGGGATGATTCCTAAGCTAGATAATTGTTTTAACAGCTTGTCTAAAGGAGTTCAAACAATAAAGATTGGACACCATAGCATGTTGCAAAATTCTAATATATTGCACACAACGATTAAATTATAAAAGAAAAAAGTTGCTAAGTTTCTAAGAAACCATGATTTTTGCAATCTTAGAAAATACAGAATCTTAGTACTTCAGTACCTATTTAAAAAATGAAAAATATAGAAAAGCTCCAGCAAGAAGCAATAGCATTATTGAAAAGTTTAATCGAAACCCCTTCTTTTTCAAGTGAGGAAGATCAAACGGCACTTTTAATCGAAAATTGGTTCAATCAAAACGGAATTCCTTTTAAGAGAGAAAACAATAATGTGTGGGCTTTCAACAAGTATTTTGATGAAAAGAAACCAACACTTTTACTTAATTCGCACCACGATACAGTAAAGCCAAACCAGGCATATACAAACGATCCTTTTAAAGCAATTGTAAAAGATGGCAAATTATTTGGATTAGGAAGTAATGATGCAGGAGGTTGTTTGGTTTCGCTATTGGCAACGTTTGTACATTTTTATAACAACGAAAAGTTACCATATAATTTGGTAATCGTAGCTTCTGCAGAAGAAGAAAGCAGTGGAAAAAATGGATTAAATAGTGTTTTGCAACATTTACCAGAGTTGGATTGCGCAATTGTAGGGGAGCCAACATTGATGCAATTGGCTGTAGCCGAAAAAGGATTATTAGTGTTAGATGTAAAGGTAAAAGGAACAGCAAGTCATGCAGCCCATCAAAATGATGATAACTCGTTATACAATGCTATTCCTGTAATGGAATGGTTTAGAAACTATAAATACGATAAGATATCCGACGTTTTAGGGCCAGTAAAAATGACGGTAACTCAAATAAATGCAGGAAAACAGCATAACGTAGTACCATCAGAATGTGATTTGGTAGTTGATATTCGTGTAAACGATTGTTATTCAAATACCGAGATTTTAGAAGTGGTAAAAGCCAATGTAAAAGCTGAAGTAACACCGCGTTCTATGCACCTTAATGCATCCTCAATACCAGTTGCACATGCTTTGGTTCAAGCAGGAATTGCTCTAGGAAGAACAACTTATGGTTCGCCAACGCTTTCCGATCAATCGGTTTTAAGCTGTCAGTCATTAAAGTTAGGACCAGGAGAAACATTGCGTTCACACTCGGCAGACGAATTTATTTTTATCAATGAAATTGAAGAAGGAATTGAATTGTATATTAAAATACTAACTGATTTCTTTAAATTATAATATCATCTTCTTGTTATCTTTTGTCATCCTGTGCGGAGTCGAAGGATAATTAGGAGCTCTTTCCCGCTATTCGTTTCAATCTTTTCCTGGCTAAAGAAGCCAGAAAAAGGATTTTCACTGTTATCGGGGCTAGGACATTCAGGGAATAAGAAACATAATAATAAAACAAAACTTTGTGAATCTTCGAGTCTCTTTGCGAAACTCTGTGAAACAAAAAACATATAGCTTATGAAACTTTGGGAAAAAGGAATACCAACTGATAAACAAATCGAACAATTTACTGTTGGGAATGATAGAGAGCTTGATTTGGTCCTAGCAAAATACGATGCATTGGGGTCAATAGCACATGCAAAAATGTTGGGTCAAATAGGGCTTTTAACTGCAGATGAAACCAATTCGTTAGTGGATGCATTAAACGAAATCATTGCCGATGCTGAAAAAGGAAATTTTGTAATCGAAGATAGTTTTGAAGATGTACATTCCAAAATCGAATACTTACTAACAGTGAAATTAGGCGATGCAGGGAAGAAAATCCACACAGCACGTTCTCGTAACGATCAAGTTTTGGTTGATGTGCATTTGTATCTAAAAGATGAGGTAAAGGCATTAAAAGAACAAGTAAAAAGCCTTTTTGACTTGTTGATGGAATCAGCCGAGAAACATCAAAATGTATTATTGCCAGGATACACACATTTACAAATAGCAATGCCATCGTCATTCGGAATGTGGTTTTCTGCTTATGCAGAGAGTCTTATTGATGATATTACAATGCTTAATGCTGCTGCCAAAATTGTAGATCAAAATCCATTAGGATCAGCGGCAGGTTATGGAAGTTCATTTCCTATAAATAGAACATTTACAACAAAAGAGCTAGGATTCGAAACTTTAAAGTACAATGCAGTAGCTGCGCAAATGAGTCGTGGTAAAGCAGAAAAAACAGTTGCTTTTGCAATGAGTAGTGTTGCAGCAACACTGTCTAAATTTGCAATGGACGTTTGTTTGTATATGAGTCAGAATTTTGATTTTATCAGCTTGCCATCGCATCTTACAACAGGTTCGAGCATCATGCCGCATAAAAAGAACCCTGATGTATTTGAATTAATTCGTGGAAAATGTAACAAAATACAAGCATTACCATATGAAATCACTTTAATTACAAATAACTTACCAAGTGGCTATCATAGAGATTTACAGCTTTTAAAAGAAGGACTGTTTCCAGCAATTCAAAATCTTAAAGCTTGTTTAGACATTGCAATTTTCTCCATAAAAGACATTGCAGTAAAAGACCATATTTTAGAAGATAAAAAATACGATTACTTGTTTACAGTAGATACATTAAATGAAATGGTTGTAGCAGGAATGCCGTTTAGAGATGCATATAAAGAAGTTGCTGAGCAATTAGAAAATGGCACATTTAAGTCTCCTAAAGAAACAAAACATACACACGAAGGAAGTATTAATAATTTGTGTTTAGATGCTATAAAGGATAAGATGAAGAGTTCTTATTAATTTACGAAAATGCGCTATGATTTCATAGTGCATTTTTTTTGGTAAATCCTTTTTTATTAAAAACAGAAAATTCATACTAAATACATATATTTGATACATAGTTATCTTAAAGTAATAGTATGACACAATTTGATGAACAGGCAACTCAAAAACTTTTTGAGAAGAACTTAATTACCGAACAACAATTTGTACAGGTAAAAGCCTATCGCAGTTTAGGGATTTTTTCGCTACATAACGAATTAAAATTATTCCTATACCTATCGGTTTTGTTATTTACAACAGGAATTGGAATCTTGATTTATCAAAATATAGATACAATAGGTCATGTAGCTATTTTATCTTTGCTTTTAATTGTAACAGTAATCTGTTTTTATTTTTGCTTTAAAAATTCAAAAGGATTTCAAAAAGAAGATTCTAGTTTTGAAAATCCAGTATTACAATATTTAGTCCTTACAGCGACAATTCTTAGCTGTATTTTTGTTGGGTACATTCAATTTCAATACGAGCTATTCGGGACTCATTATGGTTTGGCTACATTAGTTCCTACGATTATAAGTTTCTTTTGTGCTTATTATTTTGACAATAAAAGCGTATTAACAATTGCTGTAACAGGTTTAACAGCTTATATAGGTCTTTCGGTAAGCCCGCAAACCTTACTTAGCAATGATTTTTATACAACAGATACCTTAAGTTATTCGGCAATTATATTAGGAGGTTTATTGATCCTTTGGACTATTTATAGCACAAAGATTAATTTAAAAATACATTTCAATTTTATTTACCTTACTTATGCTTTGCATTTGATAAGTATTGCTGCAATCAATAACCTATTTCAAGGTTATTGGTTAATTTTTGCAATTGTCTTAGGAGCTTCTGTTTATTATTTCTACAAAGTAAGCTATCAAATTCCTGCAATTTCATTATTTGTGTTTACAATTATATACGCCTACATTGGTATTAATATTATAGTTTTTAAATTTTTAGAGTTTATAAATGCCGATGATTTCTTTGAATTTATAATGGTTTTAACTCCTTTTTATATAATAGGATCTATTGTTTTATTTATCAAATTAATTAAAAATTTCAATAAACAAAAAGCAAATGATAGTATACGATAAGAATTTATTGAAGAATATTTTTTTGGTTAACGAAGCTGAGAACTTACAGAAAGCTAATTTTATAACTAAAGAGCAATTAGATACTGTTTCTAAAGAATTACCAGTACTTAAAAGTCAGGATAATATATTAATTCGTATTGGGTTCTTTTTATTAGGAGTCTTTTTGTATTCGTCTATTTGCGGAACAGTTTCTTTATTAGGAATAAGTGCTTCCTCTAATGATTTTATTATTGTTTTAGTTTATCTGTTCGCAATTATTGGGTTTTTAGGGACTGAGTTTTTAGCACAACAAAGATATTATGGATACGGTTTAGATGATGCTTTTGTATTAGGAGCACCGAATTAACTTTGGCGATAGCTGTAGCAATGTCTTTTACAACAAACATATTAAATGTAAGCAATGGAGATATGTTAGCTAGTATGGTTACTGTAACAGTAGTTTCTTTTTTTATGTATTTGCGTTATTTACATTTGTCTTCGGCATTAATTTTTTTGCTTAGCATCGACCACAACATTAGGATTTGTGTTCTTTAATTATATTGAATTAGGAAGTGTTATTTTACCATTTGTATTAATGCTTTATGCAATTGCAATGTATTATAGTAGTAGAGTATTCAAAATTTGAAAGATCCTTTTTATTATAATGGATTTCTTTTGATGAAAAATTTCAGTTTAATATTATTCTATTTATCAGGGAATTATTTTGTTGTAAGAGAGTTTTCAGCAAGCTTATCTGATGGTTATTATGAAATAAGCCCGGAAATTCCATTTAGCATGTTCTTTTGGATTTTTACGTTTATAGTTCCCGTTCTTTATTTGTTTTTTGGATTACGTAACAAAGATAGAGTTTTGCTTTGGATCGGTTTTCTATCCTTTTGTTTTTCAATTTTTACTTTTAGAACCTATCATCATGTTTTACCGACAGAAGTAGCGTTAACTTTTGGGGGACTATTACTATTTGCATTTACTTACTTTGCAATAAGAAAAATAAGAGACAATGAAAAAGGAATAACATTTAAATCGGACCGATTTGATAACTCAAATTCATTATTAAATGCCGAAGCTTTAATTATAGCATCTACATTTGGAATGAAGCCAGAAGTTAAGCCTGAGGAATCACCAATGGAGTTTGGAGGAGGAATTTTAGCGGAGGAGGCTCAGGAGGAAGTTTTTAATTGGTAAAATGCCTTTTGTAGAAAGTAAGATGTGAAAAGCCCCCTGAATTAAAATTAATTCAGGGGGGGCTTTTTTTATGTCTATAACCTAGCATTAATAATCTCATGTAAGTAATCTCACATCTAACTTCTGATTTCGTTACACTTTACTTTTCAAAGCTTCAGCATCAATATCACTATGAGAAACATCATATATTGATTTTCCGTCTTTAATAAGTAATAATTGAGGAGATTGATGAACGACGTTAAAGCGAGATGCTATTTCATTCGAAACATCACGATGTGCTATTAAATCAAGAAAATAAGCCTTAACTTTAGTGTCCAAATCAAATTCTCTTTCAAATTGTTTTAGGGCCATTCTGCTAATACTACATCTTGTACTGTGTTTAAAAATAAGAATTTGCTTATCTTTAGACTCAGATACGATTTCGTCTAATTGGTCTACACTTGTTAAGGGGATCCAGTTTATTTTAGTTTCTGATGATTCATTTTGATCAGAATTTCCAAATAGTGATGATAGAAAACTCATATTTTGTCGTTATTTATGACTTTTTGACATTTAAAAATAATGAAAATCAAATTTTAAGCGTCATTTTGTCTGTTTGTTTATTGTGGAATATATTTTGAGAAATAATAAACAAAGTTACTTATTAAAATAGAATCATAAATCATAAATCAATATAAAGATGAACATAAATAAATTTACAATCAAATCGCAAGAAGCTATTCAGCTTTCTCAGCAGTTGGCTCAACAAAACGGTCAACAGCAAATTGAGAATGAGCATATCTTCAAGGCTATCTTTGAGGTTGATGAAAATGTAGCGCCATTTATTTTGAAAAAACTCAATGTAAATGTGCCTTTATTTCTTCAAATTCTAGATAGCACAATTCAAAGTTTCCCGAAGGTTTCGGGAGGAGATGTAATGCTTTCCAGAGATGCAAATAAAGCATTGAATGAAGCAGAGATTATTGCGCAAAAAATGAACGATGAATACGTTTCGATCGAACATTTAATACTTGCAATTTTTGATTCAAAAAGCAAAGTTGCTCAAATCTTAAAAGATCAAGGAGTAACTGGTAAAGGTTTAAAAGCAGCTATTGATGAATTACGTAAAGGAGAACGTGTAACTTCAGCATCAGCAGAAGAGACTTATAATTCATTGAACAAATATGCGAAAAACTTAAACGAATTAGCACGTACAGGAAAATTAGATCCTGTTATTGGTAGAGATGAAGAAATTAGACGTGTGTTACAAATCTTAACACGTCAAACAAAAAATAACCCAATGTTAATTGGTGAACCTGGAGTTGGTAAAACTGCAATTGCCGAAGGTTTAGCACGAAGAATCGTTAATGGTGACGTGCCAGAAAACTTAAAGGATAAAATTGTGTTTTCACTAGATATGGGAGCATTAATTGCTGGGGCAAAATATAAAGGAGAATTAGAAGAACGATTAAAATCGGTAGTAAAAGAAGTTACTGCCGCCGAAGGAGATATCGTTTTATTTATTGATGAGATTCATACACTTGTAGGTGCAGGTGGAGGAGAAGGCGCAATGGATGCGGCTAATATCCTAAAACCAGCATTGGCTCGTGGAGAGTTAAGAGCGATCGGTGCAACAACTTTAGATGAGTATCAAAAATATTTTGAAAAAGATAAAGCACTGGAACGTCGTTTCCAAAAAATTATAATTGATGAGCCAGATACTGAAAGTGCGATTTCAATTTTACGTGGAATTAAAGAAAAGTATGAAACACATCATAAAGTTCAGATAAAAGACGAAGCTATTATTGCTGCTGTTGAGCTTTCTCAACGTTATATTACCAATCGTTTTCTACCGGATAAAGCGATTGATTTAATGGACGAAGCTGCATCTAAATTGCGTATGGAAATCAATTCGAAACCTGAGGAATTAGATGTTTTGGATAGAAAAATAATGCAATTAGAAATTGAGATTGAGGCCATAAAACGTGAGAAAGACGAAAGCAAGCTCAAGGTTTTAGGAATGGAGTTGGCGAACCTTAAAGAAGAGCGAAATGAAATCTACGCCAAATGGAAATCTGAAAAAGATGTAGTAGATGGAATTCAAGCTGTAAAATTAGAGCTTGAAAACTTTAAACATGAGGCGGATCGTGCAGAACGTGATGGAGATTACGGAAAAGTTGCCGAGATTCGTTACGGAAAAATAAAAGAAGCTCAAGAAAGACTAGATGTCTTATTGAAACAAATGCATGAGTATCAAACGGGGCATTCTTTGATTAAAGAAGAAGTTACCAGAGAAGATATTGCCGAAGTTGTTGCAAAATGGACAGGTATTCCAGTGATGAAAATGCTTCAAACCGAAAGAGAAAAACTCTTGCATCTAGAAGATGAATTACACAAACGTGTAGTTGGTCAAGAAGAAGCAATTGAAGCGGTAAGTGATGCCGTAAGAAGAAGTAGAGCTGGTTTACAAGACATGAAAAAACCTGTTGGTACCTTCTTGTTTTTAGGAACTACAGGAGTTGGTAAAACTGAGTTGGCAAAAGCATTGGCCGAGTATCTTTTTGATGATGAAAATGCTATGACCAGAATTGATATGAGTGAGTATCAAGAACGTCATAGTGTGAGTAGATTAGTTGGTGCACCTCCAGGATATGTAGGATACAATGAAGGTGGACAATTGACAGAAGCTGTACGTAAAACCGTATTCAGTAATTCTGTTAGATGAGATTGAAAAAGCGCATCCAGATACATTTAATATTTTATTACAAGTATTGGATGAAGGACGATTAACAGATAATAAAGGGCGTTTAGCCGATTTTAAAAATACGATTATCATCATGACTTCTAATATGGGAAGCCAGATAATACAAGAAAAATTTGAGAATTTAAAAGGAGGCATTGAAGCTGCAACAGAGGCTGCAAAAGTCGAAGTGCTTGCTTTATTGAAACAAACAGTACGTCCGGAATTTATTAACCGTATTGATGAGATTGTATTGTTTCCGCCTTTAACAGTGGATAATATTAAACATATTGTTGGTTTACAACTAAAGAGTGTTACCAAAATGTTGGCTTTGCAAGGAATTACAATGGATGCAACCCCTGAAGCTGTTGCTTATTTATCGGATAAAGGGTTTGATCCGCAATTCGGTGCAAGACCAGTAAAACGCGTTATACAAAGAGACGTTTTAAATCAATTGTCAAAAGAAATTTTGGCAGGGAAGATTACAACAGATAGTATCATTTTATTAGATGCATTTGATGGTAAATTGGTTTTTAGAAACCAAACACAAGAAGTGACCCAATAATTTTGATTTTTATAAATTTGAAAACACCAGTCGTAAGGCTGGTGTTTTTTATATATAAATTTGAAAATCAGTAAATAATGAAACTTTTTTTTAAATTAGTATAAGGAAAAATATAATTAAGTTCTCATCTTTACTTAGGCAGAGCTAAGCTAAGATTAGTTGTATATAAAAAATTTAAAAAAATAATAGGATGAACAACATATTTAAAGGATTAATAGCGGGGTATGGTGCGAAAAAGCTTGGAAGTGGCTGTTTTGGGACTGTTTTTGTTTTTGTGATTATCTGGTTACTTTTAGGTCAATGCAGTTAAGAGTGCTGTTTTGAAGTGAGATTGAAAATATTTGGTTAAATAGGAAGAAATAGAAGAAAGAGATTTGAACAAAAAGTATTAGATTCGCACAAAATAACAATATGCGTCAATTAAATTTTGTGCCCTACACAAAGAGTTAACGCAATTCTTAAAAGAATTATATGGCATCAGGTTTTTTCGTTATATTAGATGATATTGCAGCAATCATGGATGATGTTGCAGTAATGAGTAAAGTTGCAGTAAAAAAGACGGCAGGTATCCTAGGAGATGATTTGGCTGTTAATGCCGAAAAAGCATCAGGCTTTGCTTCATCAAGAGAACTCCCTGTATTATGGGCGATTGGTAAAGGTTCGTTTATTAATAAATTAATCATTTTACCAATTGCATTTTTGTTAAGTGCTTTTTTTCCAGTAGCCATTATAGTAATCTTAGTGCTAGGAGGACTCTTTTTAGCGTATGAAGGAGCTGAAAAAATATTTGAAATTTTTCTTTCCACACAAACATGAAAAGATTGAGGTTACAGCACAAATTTTTTCAGAAGAAGAAATTTTAGCTGTTGAAAAAGAAAAAATAAAATCAGCAATCATAACTGATTTTATATTATCTGTAGAAATAGTAATTATAGCACTAGGAACCGTAATTGGGAAACCTATACTTATCACAGATTATGGTTGTTTCTATTATTGCAATAGTTGCAACAATTGGAGTGTATGGTATTGTTGCACTTATTGTAAGAATGGATGAATTTGGTTTGAAACTTATTCAACTTAGTAAAAAAGAACGTAGCTTATCAAAAACGATAGGGAATATTCTAGTACAGGCACTTCCAAGAGTGATTCAAGGTTTATCAGTAATTGGAACGATAGCTTTGCTATTAGTAGCGGGAGGTATATTTGTACATAATATTGAGTTTTTTCATCACCTAGTGCCTCAGTTACCTTCAATTATAAAAGAATTTGTTATTGGACTTGTGATAGGGTTTTTGGTTTTAGGAATTGTAACTCTAATCAAAAAAATGATTCCAAAAAAAGAAGTGACAGAATAGTTGTTTTATCTATTATATTAGACACCAATCGGAAGATTGGTGTTTTTTTTATGCCAAAAATGAAATTTTTTAAAGTTGTTAGTTTATTGTTTTTTAGTTAGTTAGTGTTTTTTTGTGATTATTTAACAATTTTTATGAAGCAACCATTTTGATCTATCTGCATCTATATTATAATTAATAACAAAAAATATATATTTATGAAAAATTTCAATTTAAAATCAGTTTTAACTGTATTATTCTTAGTAACAGTATTAATTTCATGTAGTAATGACAAAGATGATGATCAACCTGCTGCTCCTGAATTTACAGTGAAAAGTGCTTTAGTAACTGAAGTTAAAGGACCAGAAACAGGAAAGGTAAATGAGGAACTTAGTTATGATGTGACTTATGTAGTTGAGAGCGCTTGTGCAGAATTTGGTAAAATCAGTGAGATAACAATTGGTACAGAAAAAGGATTGCAAGTTGAAGCTAAATATCCATCAGGAGCTTGTACGTTACAAGTGCCAGATCCTAAAAAAACAGTTTACAAATTTAAATCAGCAGCAAAAGGAACTTTTGATATAAAATTCAAAAAATCAGAAACTGAATTTGTAACAGCAAAAGTAGTTATTGAATAGTTAACTTAATTCAATATATAGAGTGCTTACTATATAAAAGGAGCAGTTAATTAAAAACTGTTTTATTTTTATTTCATTCAATTAAACACCAGTTAGGATGCTGGTGTTTTTTTGTTTTTGGAGCAAGACGATTTTTTTGATAAGAACATAATTTCCCGCTATTCGTTTTAATATTTTATTTTTTAAAGAAAAAACAAAATGATTACCACTGCTATCGGGGCTAGAATAGAAATTTTAGTTTTTTATTTGAACCAATGGCTCACTTTGCTATTCCTTTAAAAATTACTATTTTTGCACTCTAAATTTTAAGACATGCCGAATAAGAAATATAAAATAGCCGTTATCCAGTTAAATCTGAATGATGTTGCCGAAAATAATCTTAAAAAATGTATCAGTTGGGTAAAAGATGCAGCCAATAAAGGTGCTGAAGTAATCCTGTTGCCAGAATTATATAGTAGTCATTATTTTTGCCAAAGTGAAGATGTAGATAATTTTGCATTAGCAGAACCATTATACAGTACTTCATTTATAGCTTTTAGTGCTTTGGCTAAAGAATTAGGAGTGGTTATTATTGTTCCTTTCTTCGAAAAAAGAATGGCAGGAATATATCACAATAGTGCATATATTATAGATACTGACGGATCAGAAGCAGGGTTGTATCGTAAGATGCATATTCCAGATGATCCACATTTTTATGAAAAATTCTATTTTACACCTGGTGATTTAGGTTTTCAAGCTATTGAAACTAAAAAAGGAAAAATAGGAACATTAATTTGTTGGGATCAATGGTATCCAGAAGCGGCTCGTATTACGGCTTTAAAAGGCGCAGAAGTGTTGTTTTATCCAACAGCAATTGGATGGCATCCAAAAGAGAAAGAGCAATACGGTGAAAACCAGTATGGAGCTTGGATGAACGTAATGAAAGGACACGCTGTTGCAAATGGTGTATTTGTTGCCGCTGCTAATAGAATTGGTTTGGAGCAATATATTGATGGTACAGATGGAATTCAGTTTTGGGGAGCTTCATTTATTGCTGGACCTCAAGGAGAAATTTTAGCGCAGGCTTCACACGATAAAGAAGAAATTTTAATCGCTGAGGTTGATTTGGATTTAAAGAAAATGTGCGTCAGAACTGGCCATTTTTTAGAGACAGAAGAATCAATGCCTTGGAGATATTACAAAAAGAGCAATCGACTAATTTAGCCGATTTATATAAAAGCAAAAAAGGACAAAATTTACATTTTGTCCTTTTTTTATTTCTTAAAGTAAAATTTCTAATTATTTAACTTTAAAAGTAACTCTTCTTACGATTTGACGCGCTTCTTTAGAGTTTTTGTTCAGCAGAAGTGTCTTCACCGTTAGCAATTACATTTAATCTAAAAGCATCAATTCCAGCATTTGTAGCTACTTTTTTCACAGCTTCAGCTCTTTTTCTAGATAACTCAGTATTGTAGCTAGAGTTTCCGATTTCGTCTGAATATCCAATAACATCTGCAGATTTCCCAGGATTGTTTTTCAAGTATTTAACTAAAAAGTCAACACCAGATAAAGAAGCATTTGTTGGTTTAGAAGAGTTAAAATCGAAGTATACATTTACATATCCACCATTAATCAATTCTTCAACTGTATTGTTTGTTGCAGTTTCGCTACCTTTTTTAGAATATGTTTTATCTAAATAGCTTTCTAATTCATCAGGAACACCATTTTGATTGGTATCGATAGATTGTCCTTTAGTATTTACAGCAACACCAGAAACAGTATTAGGCTCTAGATCATATAAATCAGCAACACCATCTTTATCAGTGTCGATAAGACCAGTTTCTATTGTATTAACTCTGTCTTCTAATTTATTTAATCTATCATTGTCTTCAGAATACCAGTCAGCATGTTTCTCTTTTTTACCTAGGTAGAAAGTTAAACCAACAGAAGCATTTAATAATACTCCATCAAATGAACCGCTAGTTGTTTGTCCCATTCCGTCAAAGTTATGGTTTTGTCTTCGTTGCTAACAATTCCGGTAAGATCACCAGTTAAAGCAATAGTATTGCTTAATCTAAGCTGTCCTGTAAGACCAACAATTCCGTGAGCCATATAGTCTTTTCCATCAAAACCATTATCAGCACTTAATTGAGAAACTCCAAAACCACCATGTGCCAATAAACCAATTGTATTGGTCCAAGTTTCAAAGTTTAAGGCTCTACCAATATTTACAACTCCTTGTAAACTTGTTCTTAAGTATTTACTGTCAAATGGAGCGGTATCATTGCGTTCCTGAAATTGATCGTATCCAAAATCTAATTTCAAACCAAATTTCAGTTCTAAACATATATCGTACACCTAAATCTGCGTGAAAGGGGCTAAGTGTAGATGTAGAATACCCTTCAGTCATTGTTCTAGTTGGTTTGTTTAAACCACCATTTAATTCGATAGACCATTTGTTGTACGAGTTTTTTTCAATTGTAGGTTGTGCAGTACTTGTTGCCATACTTTGTGCACCTGCCGCCATGGACAGTAATAAAAGTGATACGGATGCTAATTTCTTTTTCATGATATCCTATTGTTAAATTTAATTTTTTTTGAGCCTTTTCGTTTAAACTCAGTATAAAAATAGAATAATCGGTTTGAACCAATGTTACTCCGTATACATAATTCCCATGTTTTGTGGCTTTCTTCATCATTTTTTGGTTCTATTGATGGCAATACTTTTTAGTTATTTAGAATAAATTATATTTCTATCTAACTGGAAAAAAGAACTTTACATAATGATAAAGGGTATGAATGTTTATCTTTGTCTTTTTTTAATTTAGAACCTTTTTATGACGACAAATAATAGGATATTTCCTGCAGAGTGGGAAAAACAGCAAGGAATTGTATTGTGTTTTCCCCATAATGGGAAAGATTGGCCAGGGAAATACGAAGCTGTTCAATGGGCTTTTGTAGAGTTTATAAAAAAAGTAGCTGCACATGAAATCGTTTTCTTGGTAGTTGCCGATGATGATTTGAAAGCAAAAGTGAACGATATGTTCGAAAGAGCGCATGTAGATTTAAAGAATGTTACTTATATCATTCATAAAACTAACAGAAGTTGGATGCGTGATTCAGGACCAATTGTTGTTAGAAATGGAGATAAAAGAGAGGCATTAAACTTTAATTTTAATGGTTGGGCAAAATACAAAAACTATCAATTAGATAAGTTTGTACCAGCAAAAGTCGCAGAGGTTTTAGGTATTCCAGTTACACAGGTTGTTTATAAAGGAAAACCGGTTATTGTTGAGGGTGGTGCGATTGATGTAAACGGAAGAGGAACATTGCTAACTTCTGAGGAATGTTTGATGCATCCAAGTATTCAGGTTCGTAATCCAGGTTTTACGAAAGAAGATTATGAAGCAGTTTTTAAAGAATATCTTGGCGTAACAAACGTTATTTGGTTGGA
>NZ_JBXBAV010000124.1:0-8097 GCF_056783245.1 Flavobacterium sp. TC780
TTACGTATTGCTAAGGTTAATACATGCTCCTGTTGTTAGGGAGGCAGCACCTAATCGATTTCGAGAGAAGCATTTGGAACAGGTGTTGTTTTTGTAGCCGAAAATATCGAAAATAAAGAAATTGGATTGTATAATTTTGAAGATCTTTTGGCTCCATATTTTCAACTTGAACAAGAAAAAAACAACAACTACAAATTTGCGTATCCCAATAGCTTAGGGGTACGCATTTTAAACTTATCTAAACCTTATTATTATATTATGACATACAAGTTTATTTTCCGACTCTATCAATAGGCCTAAAACGTAATGCACTCCAAGTTTCATCTATAGAAATGGCAGTTACGGTTTTTAATCCAAATTCTTCTGCAGTTGCACGAATTGTGTCCCTGTTTATATCGGTTTTAATTTTTGAAGTCCCTTTTGGATACGCAAACCATAAAACACTGTCAGATTCGATATTTTCTAAATCATGTTTGAGAAAATTCAAAAACTCCTCATTATTATTTATGAAAATTAATGTGTTTATACTTTTTATTTCTTTGCCAAAAGCAGTTTTCATACCAAGTACTATAAAATCCTCTTTTATTTCTTTTGGAGCATTAAGAACAGTTCCGTAGTCCTTAAATCTTAATTTCTTGATAACGTCTCGCATTGTTTATACATTAGTTAGTTTTAAGGTTAATGTATGTATTTTTTATTTATTGTTAATTTAATTTTAGACATTCTAATGAATAAAAAACGCAGATAAATAATTATTTTTCGATAGTTCGAAGTGCCTTTTTAACTATATATATTGTTTGTTTTGTAGGGCTAATTTCTTTCCATTTTTTACAAATTTCAATGACAAAATCTGGTTGAGTTTTGCTGGCGTCATTTAGCCAGTTCCCAACACTATCTTGTACGTATTTTGCGTTATCTGATTTTAGAGGTTCTAAAATAATTAAGCCCAATTCAGGATTTTGTTTCAATATTTCAAGATGCTCACACCAAACTCCTCTTGGTCTGGTAGCTTCACTTGCAAACCGTCTTATATTCTCGTCAGAGTGTTTTGTCCATTCCGATAAAATGGTTAAGCTTTCGCTTAAATTTTTTGCTATAGAAGGTCTTACAGCTAGCCAGCAAATTTCTCTAACACCAAAATGTTTATCAGCAGCAAAAAGGCTCAATTTGATCTAACATTTCACTAATTGATAGTTCCGTATTTTTTCCAATTGTATAAGTTGCCCAGCATCTAACTAAGTCAGATTTATGAGTTAAAATTATTGTAAAAAAGTCACTATCATTTTCGAGTTTAGCTAAGCTAAAAAGACTAGTTCCAATAGTTTCATTTATAGTATTGACAGTTTGTTTTTTTAGTGCCTCAATATTCGTAATAATTGGTTCTAAATACTTAGAACGATTGGTTTGCTGAAGAACGTTTTTAAGTAACAATTTTTGATCAATAGCTAACCATTCTACCAAATTAGCAGTTTCAATTTCTCCTTTATTAAGTTTATCCAAAATATCGACGGGTATGTCCTTAGTTGAGCGCGAACCTTTACGTTTTATTTCTGTCATAATAATTTATATATTCTCTAATAAAGTATCGATTAGTTAGCATAAACATTGGCTTTGTTAAAATAGATATTTATTATTTTATTAATTTTGCAAAGATTCAAAACATTATCTTTATCTGCAATAGCGCATAATTTTAGCACATAGGGATAAAAAAGTCACTATTATGAAAACAAAGGAAAGAAGCTCAGAAAATAAAATTTGCCCACTAGAAGTAGCTGTTAATTCTATTAGTGGGAAATGGAAAGTTCCTATTGTTTGGCAAATCAATGAAGGTAAAAAACGCCCAAGCGAGTTTTTACGTGGAATTGCAAAAGTCGACAGAAGAGTTTTGAATCAACAGTTAAAAGAAATGGAACAAGACGGTATTCTGACCAAAGAGTCATTTAATGAGCTTCCACCAAGGGTAGAGTATTCGCTCACAGAATTAGGCAAAAAACTAGTTACCATTTTATGGATGCTAAATGATTGGGGTAAATTAATGATTCCTGCTGAGGAAGATTAATATTTAGCACAGTATTACTCTTTAAATTGAGCTCTATTTGTTACAAAATAGGCTAATTCTTCCTCATTTATAGTTAAGTTGCTTAATCGCTTAAATCCTGCTTTTTGTAATACATTTTGAGACCCGCTATTGTCAAGATCTGTTATAGCGGCGACTTCGTTTGTATCTGTATTTGAAAAAGAATATTGAGTAAGCGCTTTGCATACTTCTGTTGCAATACCTTTTCCCCAATATGGCTTGCTAAGCACATATCCAATTTCTATTTGGCTATTGTTATCTACAAAAATGCGAGCAACACACATTCCTATAAAATTATTATTTGTAGCGTCGAAAATAGCCCATCGGCTTAGGTTTCCTGTTTTATAATTTTCAAGCAATTCGTTAAACATTTCAATATATCTTTCTGGAGAAACTTGAGGTAAATATTGAGTAACCTCAGGATCTTTAAATAAGTTTAAAAATGTTTGTTGCTCATCAACTAAAAATTCACGAATGATTATTCTTTGGCTTTGGTATAGGTTTGACATGTTATTAATGTGTATTTACCAAAAGTAAAAAAAATAAAATACATATATTAGCAATTAAGAAATTAGTTAGAGTTAAAAATGGAAATAGAACAAATAATAAGGTTTATTTTGCCTTTAGTAAGTGTTGTCATGGGATTAGCAATAAGAAATTCAGACAATGAAAATTATGCCTCTATAAAAAAGTATTGGTGGTTTTTTGTTGTGATAGGAGTACTTTTATTCTCCTACAGATTATATAATTTTTTGAATTAATTAGCATAATAATTTAATGTACAATTTAGTTTATTGAGAATGATTATGCGATTAAAAATTATGTCGTAGTACTTAAATAATTGATTATATTTATTGTAAGATAAGTTTACAAATTAAATGCTTAATAGTTATTACTTTTTGATTTTAAAGTGAAAGTTTATATTGTTGTATGTAAGCTACTTTAAATCACTATTTAGGTAAAATAATATTATTAATAATCAATCAATGTTTACTCTATGAAATTTCTAAAATTATTAGTCCTAATATGCTTCTTACTGTTTAATCTTTCAGATGGTTTTTCGCAAGATTTAAAGCCAGGTTTTGATAAAGCTGAATATAGAGAATTAATATATTTGGCTACTCAATCGACAGAATCTCTTGAAAAAGCAAAACAGATTCCTCAGCCAGAACACTCTAAATTAATATATAGAAGTAAGCCAATAGGACTAGACAATCTTTGGGAATTATGGCTTAAAGATGGAAACACAGCTGTATTATGCACAAGAGGAACTACTCGAAAAAGGAGAAAGCTGGCTTGCTAATCTTTATGCAGCTATGACTCCAGCTAAAGGAGAAATGAAAATTTCTAATTCAGAGACATTTGAGTATGAATTATCAACTAATAATAGACGGCGCCGTTCATACAGGGTATCTGCTAAGTTCTGCTTTTATATCTAAGGAAATGCTTCCAAAAATTGATTCTTGTTATAATTCAGGAATTAAGAATTTCATAATAATGGGACATAGCCAAGGTGGAGGTATAAGCTATTTACTTACGGCTCATTTTTATAGTTTACAAAGCAAAGGCAAACTACCTGCCGATATTCGTTTTAAAACGTATTGTAGTGCTGCTCCAAAACCAGGGAATTTATATTTTGCATATGATTATGAGCGTAAAACGCAAAATGGTTGGGCATTTAATGTAGTAAGCGCCGCAGATTGGGTGCCTCAAACGCCTTTTTCGGTTGAAACGCCAGAAGATTTGCCAATAGTAAGTCCAATTGCATTGGTAGAAGAAACTATTAAAAATCAGACTTTTTTTAAGAGAATGTTTTTAAATATGGTTTATGGAAAACTAACAGATCCATCACGTAAAACCGTTAAGACATACCATAAATTATTAGGAAAAGAAATGGCGAAAAGAGTCAATAAATTCTTGCCTGAATTTGTACCACCTCCATTTTATAATAGTAATAATTATGTGAGAACAGGAAATACGATTGTTCTATATCCAAATCCTAATGATACTATTTATTATGAGAAATTTCCAAGCAATACAAAGGATATAATGATGCATCATTCTTTTCCTCCTTATTTATATCTCCTAAATCAATTAGAGTGATTTTTTTTTATGCGAGATGTGAAATATGAGAAGTAAGAAGTGAAATTGAGGTTAACTACAGAGAATTTAAACTTTTTTTAATTAGTTTATTGAGTGTGTCAATAGCAAATGTTACTGTAAACTGAGACTGCAAACTGTCCTTCTACTCCGGATGACACTGTGACTCAATACTAAAAACCGCTAATTAGGAGTAATCTGATAAGCACATCTTCTGTCACCTCCAATGATATGGCTAACGCGATTAATTATAATATCTTTACCTAATACAGATCTAAAAGTATTTAATTCTGAAGAGCAAAAACCTTGACAAATTGTAGCTGCAGCACAAATTGGACAATGATTTTCGACCAAGAGATAGCCATCATCATTTTTGGAGTATTCGGCCATATAACCTTCTCTTGTTCTTATTTCGACAAGTTTTTGTAATTTTTGTTCAAGGTTATCGATAGTATCAATTTCTTCATGATACTTCTTTTTCCCTGTTTCTTCATAAACATCTATAACAGTTTGCATGGTATTTTCGCCCATTGCACTAATAATGTTTATGAGTTTTAGCGTTAACTCTGCATGTGTATCAGGAAACTTCGAATTTCCATCTGTAGTAAGGCTAAATGTTTTTTGAGGTCTACCAACACCTTTAGATTCTTCCTGAGGAGAAATAAAATCATCTTCAACAAGTTTAAGTAGTTGTTGTCTAACACCTTCCTTCGTTATCTTAAGCTCATGAGCAATCTCGAGAGCCGTAAGTGGACCTCGCATTTTGAGCAACATTAAAATCTTATTTGTAGTCATAAATTAATAAAACAAGTATTTAGTTGTTTTATTATGCAAAAATATTAATTTTGCATAACTTATCAAAGCTGATTGGAAGATATTATTTCACCTAAACTCAATCAATATTGTAAGTTACAGAATTAAAAAACGTAAAATTATAGATTATGATATTAGAATTACAAGAGTTTCCCATTACTTCATATGATATGATTGACTTTCCTGTATACATCGTTCCGTACTGGAACGTACTAATGAAATTTACAATTAGTATATATCCTCAACTATAGATTTTAAAAATCTCAAAAAACTTTAATTAAGTAATAAAGTATTTTTTACAGCGTGCTCAACAAGCTTGAAAATCATTCAAGTTGGGCGGGGGATACCTATGTCCAAAAATTAGCAAAACACAAAAAAATAAATTCAATAATAACTCAATTTCTTAATAATTAAAAATATGGAAATAATAAATAAAATAGACGCTTCGGGGATACAAACTCTTGATTTACGTTTTTATAAACCTAATGGTAATGATTTTTTAGTATTTGATATCGTACCATTTCTTATAGAAGATTTTTTATTACATGAAAAAACATTTCGATTAGAAATGGCAAACATAGATTGGAATCAATTTGCAGATAAAGATGTGGTTATCTGTTGTTCTAATGATGCCATAGTACCGCTTTGGGCTTATGCATTAATTAGTTCATTGTTGACTCCTTATGCATCTATAGTAGTGTATTCAACAACAGGAAATCATGAAAGCCTTTTATGGATGGAAAGAATAAGAAAGATTGAATTTTCGGCTTTTATCGGACAGAAAGTGGTTTTAAAAGCAAATACTGCTATACCCGAAGAAATTCTAGTATTGGCTACAAGCCAGTTGATAAAATATGTACAAACCTTAATGTGGGGAGAAGCAGGTTCACCTTTAATGATTTATAAAAGAAAATAAGAGATATAATGAAAAAAATAATAGCAATTCTGTTTATAGGAACTCTTTCGATAGTTTCATGTAATACAAAAAGTACAGAACAAATAGAAAGTCCGACAGCATATCCAACGCTCACATTAAATACTCAAGAAGCAAATGTTTCTGTTGAATTTCCAACAACATTAGAAGGGGAACAAACAGTTGAAATACGCTCTAAAATTGACGGATATTTGAGCAGGTTTATGTAGAAGAAGGCTTGGTTGTAACCAAAGGACAATCTTTATTTAAAATAGATGCCAACAGTTATTTACAAGAAGTAAACAACAAAAAGGCGGCAGTCCTAGCAGCTGAAGCTAGTTTAGAAACAGCAGTTATACAAACCAAAAGGACAGCAGCATTGGCAGAAAAAAAGATTATAAACAACTACGAATTAACATCTGCCAAGAATATAGAAAGAGTAAAAAGGGCCGAATTAAGTCAGGCAAATGCAGATCTATCAGCGGCTAAATCAAAACTTGCTTTCACCAAT
The DNA here is from genome assembly GCF_056783245.1 of Flavobacterium sp. TC780. Taxonomy (NCBI): domain Bacteria; kingdom Pseudomonadati; phylum Bacteroidota; class Flavobacteriia; order Flavobacteriales; family Flavobacteriaceae; genus Flavobacterium; species Flavobacterium sp. TC780. The sequence continues at coordinate 6,415 of NZ_JBXBAV010000124.1, forward strand.
ATAGTGAGTCCAATAAATGGGGTGGTAGGAAGCCTACCATATAAGATAGGAAGTTTGGTAAGTAGTTCGGCACCAGATCCTATAACTACAGTTGCTAATACCAAAAATGTTTTTGCTTATTTCTCATTAAGTCAACAACAATTAAATTCTTTTTTGAGTCAATATTCAGGAAATCAATTAAAGGATAAATTTAAGAATATGCCAAGCGTTTCTTTAGTAACTGCTGATGGAGAAACGTATCCGCTAAAAGGAAAAATTCAAACTTTAAGCGGCGTATTAAATGCAAGTACTGGCGCTGCTAATTTTAAAGCAGTTTTTCCAAATCCAGATGCTAAACTTTGGAGTGGAGCAAGTGCTATGATTGTTATTCCAACACAATTAGAAAGATGCAATTCTAGTCCCTAAAAAAGCAGTATTTGAATTGCAAGGACGCTTTTTTGTTTTTACTGTAGATGCAAAAAAAGTAGTGCATAATACCGAAATAAAAATAAGAAATACAGCAACTGAAAAAGAATATGTAGTAACAGAAGGTGTAAAATCTGGTGATGCAATAGTTATTGATGGAATAGGGAATTTAAGAGATGGAGTAAAAATAGCACCGATAGCTTCATTAGCTAAAAAATAATAAATCATGTTTAGAAAATTTATAGAAAATCCGGTATTATCCACCGTAATATCGATAATAATAGTAATTCTGGGATTATTAGGATTGGCTTCATTGCCTATCTCTCAATATCCTGAAATTGCTCCGCCTACAGTTGTTGTAGAAACAGCTTCGTATCAAGGAGCAAGTGCCGATGTGGTCATGAAAAGTGTGATAGTTCCTCTAGAAGAACAGATAAATGGAGTTGAGAGATGAAGTTATATGACTTCTACTGCAAGTAGCAATGGTAATGCATCAATAACAATATTCTTTAAGCAGGGAACTAACCCTGATATGGCTGCAGTAAATGTTCAGAATAGAGTTACGAAAGCTACAAGTTTATTGCCCAATGAGGTTATTAAATCTGGGATTACAACAAGCAAACAGTTAAGTAGTACCGCCTTTAGTTTCTTGTTATATAGTAAAGACGGAAAGTTTGATGAAAAATACCTCGATAATTATTTGAGAATAAATATTATGCCAGAGATGAAACGTGTCGAAGGTGTAGGAGGAACTGAAATATATACAAGTCAGGAATATTCAATGCGTATTTGGTTAAAACCCGATGCAATGGCAAGCCAAGGCTTAGTTCCCGATGATATTATTACAGCATTAAAAGAACAAAATATCGAAGCGGCTCCAGGTAAAATTGGAGAAAATAGTAAAGAATCAGTTCAATATGCTCTAAAATTTACAGGAAGATTAGAAAGCCCTGATGCCTTTGAAAATATTATTTTGCGAAGCGGTAAACAAGGTAGCTTATTGCGTTTAAAGATGTAGCCGATATTGAATTTGGTGCTTTAGATTATACGACTTCATTAATTACTCAAGGAAAATTCTTCGGAGGAGCAATAAGTCAAATTTCGGGTCTAAATGCCAGAGAACCTATTATTGCTTGTGAAGACATCTTAAAAAAAGCATCTAAAGATTTCCCTCCGGGATTAGAGTATCATACATTTTTAAATGCCAATGACTTTTTGGATGCTTCAATCGAGAAGGTAGGTGCTGCCTCCCTAACAACAGGAGCATGTATTAACCTT
>NZ_JBXBAV010000125.1:0-14484 GCF_056783245.1 Flavobacterium sp. TC780
TTATGTATTGCTAAGGTTAATACATGCTCCTGTTGTTAGGGAGGCAGCACCTATACCGAACCGATACAGGATTTGCCCGAACTGAAAAAGGGCGATGAGCTGAAAATCAAAGAAGCCTCCTGTTTGGAGAAGAAAACCAAACCGCCTGTATTGTTTACCGAAGCCGGACTATTGTCGGCAATGGGAAATGCAGGCAGGGAAATCGAAAACGAGGACGAACGAAAAGCCCTGCAAAATATCGGTATCGGTACGCCTGCCACAAGAGCTGCGATAATCGAAACCCTGTTTACCCGTAATTATATCCAACGGGAAAAGAAATCCTTAATCCCTACGGAGAAAGGATTGCAGGTATATGGATTAGTCAAATACCGCAAAATTGCGGACGTGGCTATGACTGCCGAATGGGAATTGGCTTTGCAGAAAATCGAAAACAACGAAGTTGATGCAAGGGTATTTTTGAGGGAAATGGAAACCTATGCAAAGTCTATAACGGACGAATTGCTACAAACCTCTATTGCCAATGAGAACCTGCCTAAACTGACCTGCCCGAAATGCAAAAGCCAGCAATTGATTATCCGTGACAAGATTGTAAAATGCCCTGACGAACATTGTAATTGGGTACAGTTCCGTAGGGTTTGCGAAGTGCAATTAAGCATAGCCGATATTACGAGCCTTGTCAATAATGGTAAAACCCCTCTGATTAAGGGAATGAAAAGCAAAGCCGGAAAGAAATTCGATGCCTATATCGTGTTGAATGAGAACTCGGAAAGTTCCTTTGAGTTTGAGAAAAAGAAAAGCAATAAACGCAATGGAAAATAAGCCAACGATGATACCCCAAGCAATCAGCAACCTGATTTATACCATTCGTGATAAACAGGTTATGCTGGATAGCGACCTTGCTACATTATATCAGGTAGAAACCAAAATATTGAACAAGGCTGTAAAACGGAATTTAGACAGGTTTCCCGATAAATTTTGCTTTCAACTGACCGATGAAGAAAGCGATTTTTTGAGGTTCCAAATTGGAACCTCAAACGTAGGGCGAGGCGGAAGACGTTACCTGCCCTACGTTTTTACCGAGCAAGGAATAGCGATGTTATCTGCTGTACTCCGTTCAGATGTCGCCGTAAGAGTGAGCATTGAAATTATGGACGCATTTGTAGAAATGCGGAGAATGCTCATCAGCAATGCCTCTCTTTTTCATAGGCTGGATAAAATCGAAATCAGGCAATTAGAAACCGACCAAAAGATTGAGGAAATCTTTAAGGCTTTGGAAAGCGACAAGCTCCAAAGCGAAAAAGGTGTTTTCTATAACGGGCAGGTCTTTGATGCTTACAAGTTTGTAGCGGATATTATCAGGAATGCCGAAAGCTCCATTATCCTGCTCGACAATTATGCCGATGATACGGTGCTGACCTTGTTGGGCAAACGTAAGGATAATGTAACCGCAAAAATCTACACCAAAGCTATCAGCAATCAGCTAAGGCTGGATATACAACGCTACAACAGCCAATATCCCCCGATTGAAATTGAGGTGTTTTCCGATGCCCACGACCGATTTTTGATAATCGACCAAACGGAACTGTACCATATCGGAGCTTCGCTCAAAGATTTGGGTAAAAAGTGGTTTGCTTTTTCCCGAATGGATGTAGAGGTCGGTAGGATGCTTCAACTCCTGTATCAACAATAAACCCTCTATTCAGAGGGTTTAAATTTATACTATAACTGTAATTGAGCCGTGATACTCTTGTAATAAACTTTTAGTGCATCACGTTCATCTTTACCAACATAACTATTATGAGCAACCAAACACCGTATCTTATACAATTCATCAACCATTACGTTCAACCAATGTTCATTCTGTTTTGGAAAATACTTCCCAAAAATTGTCCAATTCCCGACTATTATTTTTCCTAACTCGATAAAGTCACAGTAAAATAAATTACTATTACCTCGAATGGGTAAATATTTACTTTCTTGTTCGCTTTTCTTTAATTTATCTATGGTTTCTTGTACTTTTCGGGAATATTTACTGTTTCCGTCTTCACAATTTCTTCAATAAAAATTCTTAAAGAATTTTCAATACAATATAAATATAAATAGACTTCCGACATTTCTCGTCCTTTTTGCTGTATGTCTTGCGGCAAAAGGTTTAAATGACCAAAGTTTACGCTTTGTTGTATTTCCTCGATGCTATCCAATAGGGAATTTTCATCTGAAATTAGAGGATAGAATATCTCGTTAATATATTTTCTGCGTTCTGCATACCCGCCTTTTGCTTGCATTTCTCTTCTAAATTCTTGAAGTGTAAAGCAAATTTTAAATTCCTTTGGTTGGTTGGTTTGGAACTTCGCAGATTTATTCAGCTCACTTTTCAATCGTTTATATTCTGCTTCATTATCACTTGTTATAGTAACATCGGTGGATGCTCCTGTAAGTAGTATTTTTAAGCGTTCAATGTTTTCTGTATAATTCATTTACAAAAATACTTTAGGTTATTCTTCTATACTATGCTCATCTTCGGGAAGCATAAAATCAAGAAATAATAATTCTGCTTTAGCTTCATCATCTTCAAATTTCAAATCCCAGCGTTTCTCCATAAATTCTAATAATTTATTACCTCGGTCAAGGATAGTCTCCGGGTTCCAAATATTATATCCAGACACTTCAATCTCTGAATGCGAACCGTCAGAATAGCCTTGTCTTAATTTCTCCTTTCTGTCATTATATTTTGCTGTTCGCTTATCTTCAAAGCAATCATTTTGCAAACTTGAATTTATACTTTGCGACAATGGTAAAAGGTTGCCTAATGTTCCCTGAAAGAAAGGTTGAAAAGTCTTTTTATATTCCTTGAAATTTTGTTTCCAATATTTATGCGTTGGTGTCTGTGGATAAATATGCTCAATAGAAACCTTATCTTTTTCGCTCTTTACAAACAGTTTCCAATCTATTTTTTGACTTCCTCTTTGTCTAACTTTTTCCATTTCATATTCATATAAGAAATATCTAAGCCCATTCCAAGAATAGAAACCACCTCCACTTTTAAACTTCTTGTCAATGAATTTTTGAAAATAGGTATAATCAAAGTAGATTTCTTCACAATTTTCAGGTGTATAAAAACAATAATCCATTCTTTCATTCAATCTGTGAATGATATTGTCAATTGTTAGTTCCCCATTTCGCAGTTGTCTTGCTGCACGATAAAATTCACTATTTCTGTATGTTGAAAAAGCTCGGCTAAGCCTGAATGTAATAAAAATGAAACGCTCAATAGCCCTAAAGAGCTGAACTCTTTTATCAGGATTAACATTCTTACTCAAATAAGCTACTGTTACAAGTGGACGAAAATAGATTATACCTATTCTATTCAAACGGTCTATCCAAAGACTTTCCTGTTTGGTTAAGTCCGGATTATTAACAGGGTTATGGGTATTATACCAATGTACGGCGGCAGCCTTTAAGCTGTTTACATAATCTTCTATTTCTTTGGGCGCAAGCTGGGAACGCATAACAATTACTTCTTCTTCTCCGTTTATTTCAACTTCTTCTTGGTCGGTGTCTTCATCTTCCCGAACTTCTTCAAACTCTTGCAATGAACTTAATTTTACCTCTGTCTTTGCATAGATATTTTGAGGTGTAAATTTCTGTTCAAGCAAAAAGCGAATATAATCATCGCCTTTTTCCCTTGTATATTGAAAGTACATTATCCAATGAGCCACTAAAAAATCATCATCATTAAGTGGATTTTTCTTGTTTCTCCCAAGTTGATAATAAACTTCTTTCCAAGCATCATTGATTTTTTCACGCAGAGAATTTCTCTCATCAGTTTTTAACTCCTTTTCATCATACAAAGTAGTCAAATAAATTAGCCTGTTTTTGAGAAGTTCCAAATTTGACAGCTTTTTACCACGATTATTCATCGTTTCAAATGCTACGAAAACATCAAAATCGTCACTTATTTCATAAACATTGAACATTAGGTTTTGCGTAACTTTTTTGAATAGTGTTTCTATCTCGGTTAAGCCGTATGTTTCAAAATAGTTTTGTAGATTTTCCTTGAAAAAGTGCTTTGCATTTTCAAGATTGAGCGTGTAAAAAGTTTCCTGTATTGTTCCGCTATTTGGTTCTAAGAACACCTTATGACGTAAATATTTAAAACTTGGATTATCGACCTCATAGCCAAACTTGTAGGTTGTAACAATAAACTGAGGAGGTTTTTCTATTACTAAATATTCTTCCTTAATAGCCTTTAAGCTAAAAGAGCCAAGATAAATTTCTTCATCTTTTTTGCCTTTGTTTTCCGGTATTGCTTTTAGCTGTTCCGAAATAGCTTGAATGAAAATTACAAATGTAGTCAACCGTTGTTGCCCATCAACGATATGGAAAGGTTTAAACCCTCTATCTTCAATTAACCATCGTTCATCATTCCAGTTATTCCAGATATTTTTATCGACTTTTTTCAAAGAGAGTAAGCCTGTATAGTGAAACCTATCGGCAGGAAGATTGACTAAATCTTCCCAAAAATCTTTCAATTGCCTTGTTGTCCAAGCGTAGCCACGCTGATAATCGGGTATTTTAAATATTCTGTCTTTAAAAATACTTTTTAAGGGTTCTAATTCATTCATTATTTGATGACCGTTCTTTTAATTGTTGATTTTATCAAGTATCAAAAATACAAATTAAATTCTTTGCTATTAATTGGTTTTAAGCCAAATCCTGCCTTTCAAAGCCAAACCCTGCCACTTCTTTAAAGCTACTTGCTACCTGCTCTAATTTTAGGCTTTACGCAAAATTCTAAAACAAAATTTATTATGAGTACACAGCAAAAAGACCTGTCTTATTTCCGTTTACGACTGCAAGAACACCTCAACGGTAGCTTTCCCGAAAAAGCACACGACCAAAAATTTATCGACCAGCGTTCCTCTTGGGCTGCCAGTGCTTACGAGGGTGCGTTCCGCTCCGGCAACGCTATCGACCAATGCAATGAGATTGCCAACTACATACTCTTTGAGGGCTTGCACTTCTCCAAGTTTGATACGGTTTTTCAGGTGGTCTGTAATGAGTTCGATACCCTAATGGCAGACGAGGAACTGCGACCGTTCGCCCTTAAAATGTTCCCCATCTGTGAGCCTGTATTTGCCAAGTATAAACTAACCGATGATTTCGCCTACGGGTATGAGTTTGATGTCCTCTATACCGAACTGACGGGAACCATCGCCATTTGGATTGAAGATAATGGGCTTCAGTAAACGTCAGCACCTCCAGCACAATATTGAAGCCCTGCGGATTGCTTTTACATTGGAAAAGGAGCAACGACAAGCGACCGCCGAGGAAAGAGGGCGTAATGATGAGTTACAGCGGATTTGGCGGTCTTAAATTCATTCTCAATCCCATAGCGGACGAAATAGACATCAACCATTGGCGGAAGACCGAACACGATTTGTTCCCGATAACGCAGGAACTCCACCAACTATTAAAAGAGAACGCTACGGACGAAAAGCAATACCGCCGATATGTGGACAGTATGAAAAGCTCGGTGCTGACCGCTTTTTACACACCGCCGGAAGTTATCAACGCTATATCCTCCACATTGAGGGATAGCGGTCTGAACATTGACAAATTCCTCGAACCCTCCGCAGGTGTCGGGGCTTTTGTTCAGTCCTTTGCAGAGAACCAAACCAATGTTACCGCCTACGAAAAAGATGTGCTTACAGGCAAAATTTTAAAGCAGCTTTATACCCAAAGTAATATCCGTATTACAGGCTTTGAGGAAATCCCCGAAAAGGAACAACAACAGCTATGATATAATTGCCAGCAACATCCCTTTTGGCGATACTTCCGTATTTCGACCTTTCCTATTCCCGAAAGTAAGGACCGTGCAAAAATACAGGCAGCCCGAAGCATTCATAACTATTTTTTCTGAAAGGGAATGATATGCTCCGAGAGGGCGGTCTTCAGGCTTACATTACCTCGCAGGGAATTTTAAACAGCCCGAATAATGAGCCGATACGCAGGGCGCTGATGGAAAACAACTATTCTGGTTTCAGTAGTCCGCCTGCCGAATAACCTGTTTACGGATTATGCAGGTACAGCAGGTCGGCAGCGACCTGATAATCCTTCAAAAGAACACGGCAAAACAAAATCTGACCCAGAAGGGAAGATCTGTTTTGCCAAAGCAACAAAACGGGGTACAGCACACCCAGCAATTCATCATTCAGGACGGTGCAAGAATTATAAATACCACCGTAAATTAGATACCGATGCCTATGGACACCTGGCATGTAATTTATACCCATAAAGACGGCATTGAGGGGATTGCCAAAAATCTTGAAACAGATGCTTTCCGAAGATTTTAGGGAGCACCTTGAATATAGTTTTGTACAAAGGAGAACGGAACGAAGAGCCAATAATAAAAATCCCGACTGACAACCAACACCAACACCTCCAGTTAGCAGAGCGTGAAATCATTCAGCCGAAAGCCACTATCGTTTTACGCAAACAACCGTAACCAATCGGGAAAGCCCGCAGGAATCAACGCAGTTAAGCATTTTTGACCTGTTTGAAAATGCTGGCGAACCTGTATGTTCAGTTGTTCCGCCTAAAGCGAACCCCAAGAGTCAAAAGGCAAACCTCTAAAAGAGGAAAACGCCTATCAAGGTCGGCAAATCGGACCTTATTCAGCGAGCGATGCAACAACCGTATACGCCAGTCCAATTGGTACGAGGTGTAAGATACCTCACCAAAGATAAAAAACAGGAAACTCATCGGCGACTTGTTTTCATAGTAAAACGGAAACGGCCAAGCGGACAACCAGCTATTCCCGTGACCTTGCCATTCCCGAACCTGCCTCCGTACAGTCAGCGAACTGCAATCGTTCCACCGTAACGATTGCCTTGTCGTGGATAACGGCTGGGTCGGTCATTTTCAGGATGTGGATAAGTAAGACGGAATGGCGATGTTCCATCCTTTGCAGTTGCCGGCCGCCCAAAAAGCAAGAGCCGAAGCGTATATCGCTGTACGTGATGTTTACAATGAGCCTTTACAGAAAGAAGCAAAATTCAGACGGAGCAAAAAGAAGAAAGGGAAAACCTGAACCGCCTTTACGATGCCTTTATCAAAAAGTACAGCAGCCTTAATAGTGCCGATAATATCAAGCTGATTAAAACGGATAGCTGCCGGAAAAGAAATCCCTTATTTGGAGCGTGTAAATGGCGGCATCGTTCAGAAAGCGGATATATTCAGCCATCCCGTAAGTTTTTCAACCACAACCATTAGCAACTGACAATCCGCCGATGAAGCATTAGCTTCATCGCTGAACAAATGCGGCAGGGTGGATTTGGACTTTATGTCCGAAGTCAGCAATATGACCGCCGATGCCCTGAAAGAAGCATTTGCACGGTCGTATTTTTTACAACCCGTTGGAAAGGGAGTACGAAATTGCCGAACGCTGGATAGCGGGCAATGTGGTTGAAAAAGCCAACGAAATCAGAGACCTACGTTGAACAAAATCCCGATGATAAGGAAGCCAAAACAAAGCCTTACCGTATTGGAGGAAGCCCGACCAAGACGTATCGAATTTGAGGAGCTGGACTTTAACCTCGGCGAACGCTGGATACCCACAGGCGTTTATGCCAAATTTGCTTCACACCTGTTCGATGCAGATGTAACATATCAACTATTCGGACAGCTCCGATGATTTTTCGGTCATTGAATCAGGGAAACTTAAATATTTGGGTCAAAGTATGCGGTCAAAGTCGGAGAGCCGGACGTTTGACGGTGTGGCGTTACTCAAACACGCCCTTGTCAATACGACACCCGATATAACCAAGAAAGTTAAGTAGACGGGCAGGAAGTCAAGGTACGGGATATGGAAGCCATACAAATGGCTAATTCCAAAATTGACGAAATCCGTACCGCCTTTATCGGATTGGCTACACGCCCAAAGTGACGAGTTTAAAACCCGACTGACCGACCAATACAACGATACGTTCAACTGTTTCGTCCGTCCAAACTATGACGGAAGCCATCAGGACTTTGCAGGCTTAGACCGCAAAGCGTTGGGTATCGAAGACCTGTATTCAGTAGCCAAAAGGATACCGTTTGGATGATTAAGCTGAACAACGGGGCTATCTGCGACCACGAGGTCGGTGCTGGGAAAACATTGGTTATGTGTACGGCTGCACAGGAAATGAAGCGTTTGGGCTTGGCAACAAACCAATGATAATCGGATTAAAGAGTAATGTACACGAAATCGCCGAAGCCTACCGAACTGCGTACCCCCACGCAAAAATACTGTTTCCAGGTAAAGGAAGATTTCACGCCACAAAAACGCCTGCGGATATTCGGGGATATTAAAAACAACGATTGGGATTGTGTCATTCTCACGCACGACCAATTCGGGATGATACCGCAAAGCCCCGAAATTCAAAAGGAAATCCTCGAAATAGAATTGGATAACGTGGAGCGAAACCTCTATGCAATGGAGGCAGACGGTGCGGAAGTTACAAGGGGGATGCTTGCCGGAGCTATCAAGCGAAAGGAAAACCTCGAAGTCAAACTAAAAACCCTACAGCACGATATTGAAAACCGAAAAGATGATATGGTCGACTTTAAAATGATGGGCATAGACCATTTGTTCATGGACGAAAGCCACCAATTCAAAAACCTGATGTTCAATACAAGACATACGAGGGTTGCCGGATTGGGTAATGTGGACGGAAGCCAAAAGGCGATGAACCTTTTTTTGCTATCCGTACCATTCAGGAGCGAATCAATGCGGATATGGGTGCAACCTTTCTTTCGGGTACAACTATCAGCAATTCATTGACGGAATTATACCTCCTATTCAAATACCTGCGACCACGGGCATTAGAGAAACAGGGCATTCACTCGTTTTGATGCGTGGGCAGCTATATACGCAAGGAAAACAACCGATTACGAATTTTCAGTGGCTAACAATATCGTAGCAAAAGAACGTTTCCGTTATTTTATCAAAGTACCGGAGCTGGCACAGTTTTACTCTGAAATCACGGATTACCGGACTGCCAAAGATATAGGCATTGACCGTCCCGAAAAAAAAGAAATCCTGTACAATATTCCGCCTACGCCCGACCAGGAGGAGTTTATTCAGAACTTAATGGAGTTTGCCAAAGTCGGGAAATGCCGAACTGCTCGGCAGACACCCGCTAAGTCAAAGCGAAGAAAAAGCCAAAATGCTTATTGCTACGGACTATGCCCGTAAGATGTCACTGGATATGCGAATGGTAAGCGGCTGTATGAAGACCACCCCGACAATAAGGCTACGCATTGTGCGCAAACATATTGCGAAGTATTACAACAAATATAATGCACAGAAAGGTACGCAGTTCGTTTTTTCTGATCTGGGAACCTACAAGCCGGGATGAGTGGAATGTGTATTCCGGAAATCAAACGCAAGCTCGTGGAAGACCACGGCGTACCTGCTAACGAAGTCCGGTTCATTCAGGAAGCTAAGAACGGACAAGCAGCGTAAAGAACTTATCAAAGGAATGAACGAGGGAAAAATCCGTGTGCTGTTCGGCTCAACTAGTATGCTCGGAACAGGTGTAAATGCACAGAAAAGAGCCGTTGCCGTTCATCACTTAGATACCCCGTGGCGACCAAGCGACCTTGCCCAGCGTGACGGTCGGGCAGTCCGAAAAGGCAATGAAATTGCCAAACTTTTTGCGGACAACAAAGTAGATGTAATCATTTATGCCGTTGAGAAATCTCTGGATAGTTATAAGTTCAACCTGCTGTTCAACAAACAGCTATTTATCGACCAATTAAAATCCAATAATCTGGGCAAGCGAACCATTGACGAGGGCAGTATGGACGAAAAGTCGGGTATGAACTTCTCGGAATACGTGGCAATCCTGTCAGGAAATACAGACCTGTTGGATAAGGCACGGGTTGAAAAACAGATTGCCGGATTGGAAAGCGAGAAGCAAGCGTTTAACCGCTCTAAGTACAGTGCTAAAGGCAAATTGGAAAACTATACGGAAGAATTTAACGCAGCTCAATCACGCCTCAACCGTATGACAACCGATTGGGAGAACTTACAGCAACGCATACAAAAAAGGCAGGACGGCAAAATCGCAAACCCCGTTCAGTTGGACGGATTGTCGCCTAATGCAAATGTTAAACAGATTGGAACCAAGCTCAACGAGATTGCAGACAAAGCCCGTACAGGTGGGGATTATCAGGAGATTGGCAGTTTGTACGGCTTTCAGCTTTTGGTTAAAACGGAAATGTCGCAAAAAGACGGCGTAGATATTCGGGTCAACCGATTTTTCATAAAGGGAGAGGGCAACATCAAGTACAATCATAATTTCGGTGTGATTGCGAAAGACCCTGAAACCGCCTCCGTTAACTTTTTGAGAGCGTTGGAAAAAATACCGCCACTTATTGCAAAGGAACAGGAAAGCATTGCGAGCTATCAAAAGGATATACCTGTGCTTCAGGAGGTGGTTAATGGTACGTGGTCTAAGGAGAGCCGACTGAGCGAACTCAAAACGGAGCTGGCTGCTATCGAGCGAAAGATACAGCTATCTATCGAACCGGAACAAAAAGGACAGTCTGCGGAACAGGTTGATAAAAAGCAAGAAACGCCAAAATCTTGGAGAGTATTGTACGGACAAAAGGTGTTCATTTGGCACGAGGGGTATTGTAAATAATGAGTTAATGAGAATGAAGACCTCAAATTTTGATTATAATGCTGGCTAAAAAGCAGGGGATCTGCAAATCCCCTGTTACTTTTTTTCAATCCAATGACTGACTATTTCTCGTCCTGTTCGTCCATTCTTTTTATAAGTGCTTCACGCATACTGTCTGATAATTTGGTACGAATGAATTTTATCTTTCGGGATTTGAGTTCCATAAACGTATGGTAAAAATCGCCTAAATCAATACCGAAAACACGCTCAAAATATCTAACGATATTGATAATATCCGTATTCCCATTGTTGAATACACTTAACAAAATACAATCCGTAAATCAATTCGGTTGTGAGTAGTTTTGCTTGCCGTCCATTTGAGTAGGCGGATTTTCTGATGTCTCTGCCTCTGATTGCTTTTATTTAATTTGGCTTCAGATAATACCTGTATTAAATCATTGGCAATAATCTCGGCTATTTTATAATCATAGAAGTAGAAAACCTAATATCTGTTTCCAAATAAATAGTGTTGATACTTAACTTAATATCAAATTTTCCTCTTATAAATAGCTTCTCATCAAGAAATGTACTGTTGGTACTATAATAATTCATAAAGCTCAAGGTTATTATTGAAGTGTCTTTTGAGTTTTCTCAATTCTTCATTGAAATATTTTTTGACCGCTTTCGTGCCGTTGGGCTTTTTGTTTCAATTTTATAAATGGCATAGTAATAAATGAAGTTAGCAACGATAAACGGGTTTCCGATGTTTGAAAAAATGGATTTCTTCAACATCATTCTTAAACCCTATTTTTAGACGCGCTCCTTTTATGTCGGACAATGTTTTAATGATAAGTTTTATAACTGCTTCAATTCGTTGCACAGAGCAATCGGTTTCAATTTCCAATTCCCGATTTTTGCCTCCAGCTTAATTAGCGTCTGTTGATAAAATTTATCCATACGGGTTATCTTAAATTAATATTCAGGCTGCATCTTTGATTAGGCTTTTTTAATTTGATTTTCTAAACATCAGAATGGCTACAACCGCCAAAACAATGGTGGCTATCCCACCGTACAAAAATTCTCTGTTGCGTAACTGTGTACCTAAAAATCCTGCTATCGGATAGGCGATTGCCCACCACAAATGGGAGAATGCGAAATGAGCACCATACACTTTGCCTTGGTTTTAGGTTCGATATTTTCGCCTATCAGTGTTTCGGACCGCATATCGGCTAACGTCTGCCCGATACCTGCCAAAATCCACAGGATTATCAAACCGTTGAACGGTACGAAATTGGCAAAACTAATGGCAACACCTATTAGCATTGCTCCGCTAATCAGTGAAACGCTACGTGTTTTGGACTTGTCCAAACTACCCAATAAAAATGCTGTAATCGCTGCACCTACACCGAATACCGACATTATCCAGCCATAGTGTTTATCATCTAACTGAAGATTTGTTTTTACTAATCCTACTGTATTGACCAATACCAAAGCACCTGCAACGGCTGATATAAATTCAATGCTCAATGCAAACCGTACAATCTTGTTGCCGAACAATAAGCGTATGCCTTTTAATACTTCGCCCCACGTTTTTTGAGGTACGGCATTATCACTGCTTACACCTTTTTGCAATGATGATTTCGGAATGGAAAGAATGAACAATATAGCGATGAACAAGGTAGCACCGTTGACGAAAAATATTTGTGTCGCTCCTAACCAAACTGCTACGATACCTGCTAATGCAGGACCAAATACGCTCAACAATTGAAAAGTTGCCATTGATAAGCCGTTAGCTTCTCTGTATATTTCTTTTTCTACTATCTGCGGAATGATTGCCCTGTATGTAGGCGTAAAAAATGCAGCAAACACATTCAATGCAAATATCAATGCGTACAACTGCCATTCGGCATTGACGAAAGGCAGCATACAGACGATTGTCATTCTTGCAAACTGCGTGATGAGCAATATCTGTTTGCGTTGGAATTTTTCTGATACCACACCTGCAAAGGGCGAAAATATGATGTATGCCGTTACCCTTAATGTTAGGGCTGATGCCAAAATAGCGGCGGCATTTTGGGGGCTTATCTCATACGTGAGCAAAGCCAGACCGAGCCACGTAAAAGCATCGCCGAAAAGGCTTGCTATCTGTGCGAAATAAAGCCTTGCGAAAGTCGTGTTTCGCAGGGTTTTAAATGGTTCTGTGATTACTTTTATTATATTATCTGTTGCCATTCAGTAATGATGTTTTTTATATATTGATATACTTTCATTAAGTATGTGTTCTTCGATGATTGATGATGTGAGCCGTGATAAGTCCGGCAGAACCTACATAGATAAGCGGTAGGTGGATATGATAAACAAAATCAAGGACTACCGAAATTAAAATCGTAAGCAATGAAACGGCAAAAAGAGCAATGACCAGCTTGCTGTCAGTCGTCTTGCAGATTTTGAAGGCTATAATAGCTCCGATAATCAAAAAGGCTAAATCTATATACGGATTATGCGATATGCCAATCGGTATAATGACAAGCAAGGGGAAAATCAGGCAATGGATTAAACAGAGCGTTGCTGCCGAAATGCCGAGTATGTCGTATGTTTTATTTTTCATTTATGATTTCTTATAGTATTGTTCTGAAATTTTTTAAATAATTCTGTTTACATATCGCTTAAAACTGTAATTCCTGCTCCTATCCAATAGTTAGAAAAGTCGTTGATTTGTCCGTATTTCGGACTGCCAAATACTGCCCGATACTGTAATTTGGTTGTAAAGTAAATGTCAGGACTGTTAGTGTTTGAATAAATCTTGTACGAAATATTTAAGCCGGGTTGTAACAGGTAGAAATAATTTGTAGCTACTTCTTTTGCACGTTTTCCCGAACCAAATCTTGCCCAATATATTTTTCTTTTTCGGCATTATCCCCAAGCCTCGAAATAACAACACCATTATTAAGGCTTACCCCAAGACGGATTTTATCTTTCTGAATTATGTCATATTGATTAACCCAGCCTATTTCATAAAAATCAACCAATGGCTGTCCTATCGAATAAGTGAAATTATCTGTTATCTTTCTTCCAACAAGTGAAAAACTAAGCCCCGTAGCCCACCTTTCTGACGGGGTAATATTTTAAATCCAAATATCCCCCGTAAAATCCCTTTTGTAGAATAGCGGTATTGACCGCCCCGGCACTAAGGGAAAACTCTTGCGGTGGTGTAGTATCGGAATGCTCCGAACGCTGTGCATTGGTAATTATGGAGCATATCAATAGTATTACTGTAATTGAAATCTTTCTCATATTTATCAAAAATTTTCTGCAAAGCCCTACCATACATTTGATAAGGCTTTACAGAGTTGTTGTTAAAAATTCATTATCATTTTCACGCTGATATTACGTCCCATATTGAAAACACCCATACGTCCTGTTGCGGGGTTTTCAAGGGCATACTTCAACCTGCTCAAATGATTTTGATAAGCCACGTCAGCCAAGTTTTCTCCACTGATATACAAAGACATAAAGTCGCTTCGGTTGAATGCCTTTATATTTGTTCCAATTCCTGCACTCAACAGCGTGTAAGCCGGTGTTGCCGTTTCTGTTCCGTAAGCACTGAAAAATCTGTTTTGCTTAAAGAAATAGTCTATACCGAATTTGATATAGGCGTTAGAAAATGTATGATTAACTTCCTTTAGTTCAGCTTTGATTTCTCCCCTGTACCTTGGGGCAGGAATAAACGGAGGTGCTGCCTCCCTAACAACAGGAGCATGTATTAACCTTAGCATATGTAACTCAACCAGTAGGTTAAGTAACAATGTAA
>NZ_JBXBAV010000126.1:0-5972 GCF_056783245.1 Flavobacterium sp. TC780
TTATGTATTGCTAAGGTTAATACATGCTCCTGTTGTTAGGGAGGCAGCACCTCCTGCTTGATGACTTAATATGAGTCTTGTAGTAAGTTTTTTTGTTTTAGGGTCATTTGCAATATCTGGGTCAATCCAATATTTGTAAAGAGGTTCATCTAAGTTCCATTTACCTAAGCTGACTAATTTTAAAGTTACCATTGCAGTGATTGGTTTGGTAAGTGAAGCAATATTAAAAATGGTATTGTATGGTGCTGCTATTCCTTTTTTTAGTTCGCCAAATATTTTAATCTGCTGTAGTTTTCCAGCATTGATTATTCCAAGACCTAGAGTTGGGACGTTATTTTCTTTAAGCCATTTTTCAATTTTAACATCGTTGTCAAAAAATGCAGTTTTATTTGTTTCAGTACTATTGTTTTGATGGTCGTAACTAAGTGATCGTGATAGTTTCCAAGTTCCTTTTTGTAGCAGCCATAAATGTGTAAAACGACCAATACTTCCTGGAGTTTCTTTTTTGTCAGTAGTTATTCTATAAAATTGATGCATTCCTATTTGTATTGCACCATAGAGTACTTTGTTTTTATAAAGTGGATAAATTTCGGTAGTTCCAGGAATTAAATCTCTTCTTAATTGATAGGTTTTAGAAGGAGTACACAATCCGTTACGAAGGTTATATAAGAACTTTTTTTTGTTTGATATGCTGTCTTCGTCATGGAAAAATTCGAAATCTTCGGTTAGTAATGTTTCAAATTGATTGATGTCGCAAGTATTAAAGCCCACTTTAAAGAGCAAACTATCTCTGGAAATAATAGTTTTATATATATCTGATTTTTTATCAACTTGAGCTGATAATGAGAGCGATGCTAGAAAAAATAACAGTAATAAATAATGATTGATTGTTTTGATTGTCATGATTGATGATTTTTTATATGACGTAATATGAATTCTTTTGTTACAAAAATCATTTTATCAATGTCTTACTATTCAGATAATTATTTTATTTAAATATTAAGTTTAATTCTTAACCGCCGAAATCAATATAAAAATGGGTCTTCTGGCTTCGTCAATCATTTCAGGATATTTCTCCAGTATTTCCTCTGAAGGTTTTGGTTCTGATATTTGTTTAATTGTAAAACCTGCATTGATTAAGGTGTTTACAATAGTTTCAAAAGTTCGATGGTATTTAATTACCTCATGACCTAGAAAATGTGTATGTCTTATACCTTCATCTTGGTAATTATCTATTGGCCAGTGCAGGCGATTTCCATCTGAGTCAGTAAACCAATCTTGCTCTGGACGAGAGGTAAATGCGGGGTGTTCCATTGAAAAAACAAAGCTTCCTCCTTTTTTTAGATAGGTATTGATTCTATCAAAAATTTCTTTTATATTTTCTACATAATGAAAAGCAAGTGAGCTAATCACAATATCAAATTCTTCTGGCTTAAAGTTGATATCCTCGATTGCCATTTGTCTGTAATCTATTGCTAAGTCTTTTGAATTCTCTTTAGCTTTTTCAATCATTTTTTGAGACAAATCGACGCCAACGACTTTTGTGGCATCTTGTTGTTTGGCATAAATACAATGCCAGCCATATCCGCATCCTAGATCAAGAACATTTTTGGCTTTAAATTCAGGTAACATTTCGCGTAAAATATACCATTCGCCAGCGGCATTTAATCCTTCGGCAGAACGGGGCATTTTACCATAATTTTCAAAAAAGGATTCGTCGTCGTATTTATTCTGTTTCATGTGCGGTATTGTTTTTTGTAGAGAAGAGCTATAGATTATATTTTTCTATATCCAATTCTATAAATGTTTTTTAGTAATTTTTTCTGTTCTAAATCTTCAAATAAATTCAACATATCTTTAAAAGGACTTTCAAAGTGCTTGGCAAGATGTGCAAGATGCTCGGTTGTTTTAAGGAAATTATAGAAAAAATAAGGATCTAAATTTGCAATATGTTCTTTATGACCAAGAGAAACTTCTAACGTTTGTCCGGTTATTGTGTTTTCAAACATACAATGTTCTCCATGAACATCATAATACCAATTATCAGATAATATCTTTTCTCCGTTTAAGAAATCGGCATTTTCGATTTCGTCATAATTCCCTTTCTCGATTGCTTCAATTTCAGGTTGCTTTGTTTCATTGATTACTTTATTAATCAGTTGTTCAGCTATAGTCTTAAATTCATCCATGGCATTTAATAACTCAATTGTTATTTCATTTTGAAATGTTTTCATAGTTAATTTTGAGATAGGATTTATTGTTAAGGATATTGGTTGAAATTTTCAGAGATATTTATGTTTGTAATCTGGGAATTAAAAACCTATTGAGGAGTAGATTTCACTCCACACCAGAAAGATATATTTACAGGATTAAAATCTGGACAGTTTTTTGTCTTTTTCTTGGATATCGAAATAATATCTTCGGATTTTAAACCTCCGTTGTAATAATAATTATTATAGTCTTCTCCATATATCCAAGCATCGCTAGAACCATTTTGCATGACAGTAGCGTTAAAGATAAATAGATTAGATTCTTTTGGGATGTGGTAATTTTTATCAATTATATATCCCCACGAATTTATTAAGAATGGGGAAATAAATAGTATATAAAATAGTATGAATAATAGAAATGTGATTAAAGTTTTTTTGTATTTCATAAATAATATAAAATTTAATTTTTTCTCTGTTTATTCGTTATAGAAACAGATTGAAAGATTTAAGCATAGAATTTACTGAATTATATAGCCAAAATCAAGATTAGACAAAATTAAATATTTTCAGAATTGTTCTTTGTCTGTTTTATCAGAAAACAATCGAATTAAAATGATGTTATTCTAGGTTCTTCAATAATTGAAACCTTGTTCAGATTGCCCTTTTCCTTTTTCGATGAAATCTTTGCTTTTATAAAAAATTACTACTTGTGTATTATTCTCCAAACATTTTAAAGTAACAGGAAAGTCAGATTTATTAATAGCAGCTTTCAATAACTGAGTTCCTATGCCTTTTCCATGGTACGTTTTATCTACATACAAATGATGAATAAAATTATCTTCTATCCACATTTAAATAAATCCCATCACAATATTGTCATAAATTGCAGTTAGAATATATTCTCCTTTTGTTTCGATGTCAAAATCCTGTAAGCTAAATGTAGTCGTATCTACCCACGAAAATGTTGTTTGTCTTTCTTTAAGAAATATATTTCTTAAAGAGCCAAGGTCATTTTTTCTGATCTCTACGATTTTCATAGTATTTTATTATAGTGCCTTATTTTTACGTTTTCTTTTAATTTTTCGGACAATATATACAATACCAGTTATTAAGATGATAAATGGCCAAATGGCAATAGTCCAAAGTAAAAAATCAATAATAGAGGTCCATCCTTCACTAATAGAGTTTTTAATTCTTTCCGAAAATTTGTCTTGAGCTTGCGGCTTATATACATATTCTTTTTCTTTATATAAGGTTAAGGTCAAAGTACTAAATGATACTTGATCACTAAGGTATTTTAAACGTCCTTCTTTACTTTCTATTTCTTCTTCGATTACTCGAATGTTTTCCTCAATAGCAAGAATATCTTTTATTGTTGAAGCTTTCGAAAGTAACTCTTTATAGCGTTTTAAATATTCTCTTTTATTGGCTAAACGAGTTGTAATATCGACAAATTCCTCGGTTACATCTCTTGCTTGGATACTTTTATTTGTTAGCTCGTCTTTGCCACTTTCGATACTAGAAATTAGTTTTTCAAAATTATCAGCAGGAACTCTTATTTTTAAATTATAAGAGATTGACTGATCGTTATTTTGAAGATCTTCAGTTTCATAATAGGCGTTTAGTTTCTTCAATAATTCGTCTATGCTTTTTTTGCTTACTGCAATATCATTTGTCTTAACCGAAATGGTTCCGTCTTTTATGATTTTCTTTTTAATTAATACTGGCTTAACAGTTTTGAGTACTGCATCGTCTTTTTCTGTTGCTTTGTCTTTTTCAGGCATTGATAGTTCTGCTGCAGATTCTACAGCTGCTGGTTCTTCAGACAATGTAGCATCTGCTGCAACAGCGTATTTTGCGTCATTGCCGCTAGAGTTACAAGAAAATAAAACTATCAATAAAAGAAATAGTACACTAAAAGAAGTTGGTTTCATATATGATTGATTTTGGCGTTGATGATAAAAAATGCTCAACTAATATAGTTTTTTATATTTAAAAAAAATAACATATTGTAAGATTAGATGCATCTTATATAAGAATAAAAGATACTAAGGGAGTTTATGAACTGCCTTTAAATTTCTATTTCGGTTCTAAATACAACTACAGCATCACCTTTTATTTGAATTAATGCTGGTTTGTCATCTTCAATCTTAACTTTAACATTTATTATGCCAAGTCTGTTCGATTTTTTCACCTTGCCGACCATTAAATTCAAATGTATTGTCTTTAAAATCAACAATTCTATTTTGTATCAAATATCCTCCTAATGGTCCGTTTGCATTACCTGTAACTGGGTCTTCATTTATACCAATTCCTGGGGCAAACATTCGTCCATAGGTTAAAATGTCTTGGTCATCTGAATCAAAAGTAAAGACAAAATAGCCATTGCAGTTAATGGTTGTACTTAAGTTGGTTAATGCATTGTAGTCTGGTGATAAATTGTTTAGTTTTTTTCGGCTTTTAATTCCTATCATAACTTTAGAATGCCCTGTAGATGCTATCTGAATAGGGCAATTTTTATCAGTGTCTGATTCTTCTAAACCTAATGCAGTTAGTATTTTGTTGGTTATCTCTTTATCGAATGTTGGACTTAGTTCAAAAGTTCCTTGTGTCATTACAACTTGATAATCTCCATTATTTTTGATAATTTCAAAAGGAAGAATACCAATCTTGGTTTTAAATTTTAATACACAAGAATCTAAATTGTCTTCAATTGCTTTTGCATACATTGCTGCAATTGTAGCATGTCCGCAAATTGGAACTTCGGTACTCGGTGTAAAGTATCTTATTATTCCATCGCAATCATCATCATCTGGAGGGAACAGAAAGGCAGTTTCGGAGTTGTTTAATTCTCTTGCTATTTGTTGCATTTGGTAATCATTCAGTCCTTCGGCATTTACAACTACTCCTGCCGGATTTCCTTTAAATTTTTCTTTTGTGAAAGAATCAATTTGGTATGCTATTCTTTTTTTCATTGTTACTTTTTTTGACCCACAAATCGTATTACCGAACCTTTTCCGTTATGAAAAAGACTTTCGTTTAATTCTATTTCTTTCTCTGTTAATTCGATGATATCATAATCAGGGAAGTCAGCTTTTATTTCATCAATAGAAAATAGCATGTCCAGTTCTTTTGGCCCACCAATTTTTTCATTTTTTGAATTGTATTCGATATGTTTCTTACTGAATGCTTCAAAAATTAGTAATCCTCCTTTGTGTAAATAGCTGCTAAGTGTTTTATGGTACAATGATTTAATATTGCCAGGAAAGTGCGCATAAATTAAGGCAATTGCGTCAAATTGTTCAGGAGTATAATTTAATGTTTGTAATTCGCCAACCTGATAGTCAATGCTCACATTATTTGCTTTGGCAAGTCGTAAAGCTTTATTTTTTCCTTCGATACTTATATCAAATGCCGAAACGGTCCAGCCAAGTTTGGCTGCAAAAACAGCATTTCGACCTTCGCCTTCAGCAGGGAAAAGGATTGCTCCTGTATTTAGTTTTTCTAATTGTTCTTTTAAATAGTTGTTTGGATGTTCACCATAAGCAAATTCATCTGTACTATATCTGTCATTCCATCTTTCGGTCCAAGAATTATTCATAATTTCTGTAGGGTTTATTGCTTTTATAACTACATGTAACATTCTTATTATAGGAGTTATTAGGCCATTTTTAGCTTAACGAAAATAAGGTGTCTCGCCTCCTATAGAATACTAGCATGTATTAACCTTAGCATATGTAACTGAACCAAGTAGAGGGCATA
>NZ_JBXBAV010000127.1:0-1591 GCF_056783245.1 Flavobacterium sp. TC780
TCTATCGTATAGGTATATATCCAATCATGTGTGTTTCCTTCACAATCTGTAAAAGTATAGGTATAAGTTACGTCCCCGTTACAAGCGGGTGTAGCTGATATAACTGGGGCTGATGCTGTTAATACAGTACCACAAGTATCCGTTTCCACCGGAACTGTTGGCGCTACGATTGATGCCCCACAAGCGAATGTTGATCCTCAGTTCGCTGGCAGAACAAACTCAGCTCTGTCTATCGTATAGGTATATATCCAATCATGTGTGTTTCCTTCACAATCTCTAAGAGTACAGGTATAGTAACATCACCGTTACAAGCGGGTGTAGCTGATATAACTGGGGATGATGCTGTTAATACTGTACCACAAGTATCGGTTACCACTGGAACTGTTGGCGCTACAATTGATGCCGCACAAACACCTGTTGATCCTCATTCGCTGGCAGAACAAAATCGGCTCTGTCTATCGTATAGGTATATATCCAATCATGTGTGTTTCCTTAAATCTGTAAAAGTATAGGTATAAGTTACGTCCCCGTTACAAGCGGGTGTAGCTGATATAACTGGGGCTGATGCTGTTAATACTGTACCACAAGTATCGGTTACCACTGGAACTGTTGGTGCTACAATTGATGCCGCACAGGTAACTGTTGATCCTCCATTCGCTGGCAGAACAAAATCAGCTCTGTCTATCGTATAGGTATATATCCAATCATGTGTGTTTCCTTCACAATCTGTAAAAGTATAGGTATAAGTTACGTCCCCGTTACAAGCGGGTGTAGCTGATATAACTGGGGCTGATGGTGTCAATACTGTACCACAATTATCGGTTACCACTGGAACTGTTGGTGCTACAATTGATGCCCCACAGGCAACTGTTGATCCTCCATTCGCTGGCAGAACAAAATCAGCTCTGTCTATCGTATAGGTATATATCCAATCATGTGTGTTTCCTTCACAATCTGTAAAAGTATAGGTATAAGTTACGTCCCCGTTACAAGCTGGTGTAGCTGATATAACTGGGGCTGATGCTGTCAATACTGTACCACAAGTATCGGTTACCACTGGAACTGTTGGTGCTACAATTGATGCCCCACAGGCAACTGTTGATCCTCCATTAGCTGGCAGAACAAAATCGGCTCTGTCTATCGTATAGGTATATATCCAATCATGTGTGTTTCCTTCACAATCTGTAAAAGTATAGGTATAAGTAACATCACCGTTACAAGCTGGTGTAGCTGATATAACTGGGGCTGATGCTGTTAATACAGTGCCACAAGTATCGGTTACCACTGGAACTGTTGGTGCTACAATTGATGCCGCACAAGCAACCGTTGATCCTTCATTCGCTGGAGAACAAAATCAGCTCTGTCTATCGTATAGGTATATATCCAATCATGTGTGTTTCCTTTACAATCTGTAAAAGTATAGGTATAAGTTACGTCCCCGTTACAAGCGGGTGTAGCTGATATAACTGGGGCTGATGCTGTCAATACTGTACCACAAGTATCGGTTACCACTGGAACTGTTGGTGCTACAATTGATGCCGCACAAGCAACTGTTGATCCTCCATTCGCTGGCAGAACAAAATCAGCTCTG
>NZ_JBXBAV010000128.1:0-32138 GCF_056783245.1 Flavobacterium sp. TC780
AAGGTTAATACATGCTCCTGTTGTTAGGGAGGCAGCACCTTAATGATTTTGGTAACATCTTCTATATTGTTGCGTTATGGAACAAAACAATATAATAAAGTACCATTTATAAGTATTGGATCTGTATTTACAACAATCTTAATTGTGATATCTTCGTACTTTTTTGGGATTTGGGTTATAAAATTTTCAAAATATAATGAACTTTATGGTTCAATAGGTACATTATTAATACTAATGTTTTATATTTGGATAAACTGTATGATTTTGCTTTTAGGATTTGAATTGAATGCCACAATCAGAAAGTTAAGACAAAAAAATAATAATAACATTTAGAAGCTGTTCCTGCTTTTCGCTCTATCTTTATCCCTTGAAGAATCGGGATAAAGGATGCGCTACAATCAGGGCTAAAAAAAAACAAACATCATGAAAAACTGGATCTTAACAATGGGCTTATTATTTTTTATAATAGGCAATGTGCAAAGTCAAACTGTAATCGGAAAATGGAAAACCATTGATGATGAAACAGGCGAGGCAAAATCGATTGTAGAAGTGTATGAACAATCAGGAAAAATTTATGGTAAAATTGTCAGAATTCTTCGAAAAGAACATGTCAATGATGTGTGTGATTTATGTCCAGGAACGAATAAAAACAAGCCGATTTTAGGAATGGTAATCATTAATGGTTTAAAGAAAGATGGTAATGAGTACAAAGGAGGAACTATTTTAGATCCAACAACAGGAAAAGTGTATAAATGTTACATTGCGCTAGATGGTGTAGATAAACTGAAATTACGTGGATTTATTGGGATTTCTCTTCTAGGGAGAACACAGTATTGGTCAAGAATTTAAAGATTAAAGAAATTTAAAGATTAAAGAAATTTAAAAATGCAAAATAAATTAATATTGCTGTTGTTGTTTGTAGGATTTACAAAATCTTTTGGGCAAACAGAAAATAATAAATTACAAATAAGTCATCTTACAGGTGACTTTTATGTTTATAAAACGTTTAATGAATACAAAGGAAATCTGCGATTCCTGCTAATGCCCTGTATCTGGTTACAGATAAAGGTGTTGTAATGTTTGATGCTCCTTGGGATAAGACACAGTTTCAGCCTTTGCTTGATAGTATAAAAGCCAAGCATCATAAAAGTATGTTATTATGCAAATTGCAACACATTCGCATGAGGATAGATCGGGAGGTTTGGAGTTTTATAAGCAAAAAGGAATTAAAACATATACTATAAAGCTTACGGATGAAATTTTAAATAAAAACAAAGAACCAAGAGCGGAGTTTATAATGCCAAATGATACTACGTTTACAGTTGGTCAACATCGTTTTGAGGTGTTCTATCCGGGTAAAGGACATGCGCCAGATAATATTGTAGTTTGGTTTAATAAAGAGAAAGTACTTTATGGAGGTTGTTTTATAAAAGGAGCAACTTCTACTAATTTAGGTAATATGGGGGATTCAGACGTTGAAGAATGGGAGGGATCTATTAAAAGAGTACAAGCTAAATTTAAAAAACCACTATATATTATACCAGGTCATGAGGATTGGACTAATATATAATCCCTTAATAATACTTATAAATTAGTTAAGGAGTATAATGCTAAAAATACTTCAGATAAATTAGACAAAAAGTAAGCTTGTTTTAAGGTCTTACTAAAAAAAATATAACCAAAATAATACTATTTTGAATACTATTATTTTAAAACATACCAATATTTAAAATGCATTTTGTAGAAGTCATTTTACCACTTTCATTAGCTAAAACGTTTACGTATCGCATCTCTGAAGCTGAGTTTAATTTTATCCAGAAAGGAATGCGGGTTGCAGTGCCTTTTGGTAAAAGTAAAATGTATACTGCATTGGTGCTCGAAACACATCAGAATGAACCGACGTTGTATGAGGCCAAAGAGATTCATCAGATTCTTGATGAAAAGCCAATTGCTACCGAAATTCAAATAAAACATTGGCTTTGGGTTGCATCCTATTATATGTGCTCTATTGGTGATGTATATCGGGGAGCATTCCCCAGTGGTTTATTATTAGAAAGTGAAACGGTAATTACTCATAAGACTGGTGTTTTTGTAGATCAAACTATTTTAACCGATGAGGAATATTTGGTTTATGAAGCATTACAGCATCAGAGTTCATTAAAGGTTCAGGATATTGTTGCAGTTTTAAATAAAAAAAATGTTTTTCCTATTCTTCAAAAATTAATAGATAAAGATATTGTTATTCTTGAACAGGAAATACAAGAAAGTTATAAGCCAAAGCTTGTTCGTTATGTGAAGTTACATAACAAATATGATTCGAATAAAGGATTAAATGAGTTGTTGGAAGTGCTTAAAAATGCAGCGAAACAAAAAGAAATTGTTTTGGCATATTTTCAGCTAAGTGCGGTCGAAAAGAAGCCAATTACAGTTAAGAAATTAGTTGAAGCATCACAATCATCATCAGCAGTTGTAAAAGTGTTAATTGAGAAAGAGATTTTTGAAGAATATTTTTTACAGCAAGACCGAATTAATTTTACAGGCAAAAGCACAGAAAAAGAACTGAAATTAAGTTCGATTCAGCAAACTGCTTTTGAGGAAATTAAAAATAGTTTTATAGAAAAAGAGGTTTGTTTGCTTCATGGAGTAACTTCCAGTGGTAAGACTGAAATTTACATTAAGCTTATAGAAGAATATTTAGCAACAGGAAGACAAATTTTATATTTGTTGCCTGAAATTGCGCTAACAACACAATTGGTTGCCAGATTGCGAGTTCATTTTGGAAATAAAATCGCTGTTTTTCACTCTAAATATAGTAATAATGAGCGAGTTGAGGTTTGGAAACAGACTTTGGAGAATGTAGAAAATGCTCAAATAATAATAGGAGCGAGGTCAGCTTTGTTTTTGCCATTTGCTAATTTAGGTTTGCTTATTGTTGATGAAGAACATGAACAGACTTTTAAACAAGTAGATCCTGCTCCACGCTACCATGCGCGTGATGCGGCAATTGTTCTTGCAAATTTTCATAAAGCCAAGGTACTTTTGGGATCTGCAACACCAAGTTTAGAAACTTATTTTAATGCACAATCACAGAAATATGGGTTGGTAACAGTTACTGAGCGTTATAATAATGTTCGAATGCCGGATATTGCATTGGTTGATTTAAAAGATAAGTATTTTAGAAAACGCATGACTGGGCATTTTAGCGATGTTTTAACTGAAGCAATTTCAGAAGCGATAACTTTAGGCGAACAAGTCATATTGTTTCAAAACAGACGTGGATATTCACCTATTATAGAATGTATCACTTGTGGGCATGTGCCACAATGCCAGCAATGCGATGTGAGTCTTACTTTTCATAAACATAAAAATCAATTGCGTTGTCATTATTGTGGATATAGTATGGCAAAGCCAACAAACTGCCATAGTTGTTCTAGTATTGATTTAACGACCAAAGGATTTGGTACAGAACAAATAGAGCAGGAGTTACTTGCGCTCTTTCCAAATGCCAAAACAGGTAGAATGGATCAAGATACAACGCGAGGTAAGTTTGGATTTGAGAAAATCATTGATAGTTTTAAAAATCGTGAGATAGATATTTTGGTTGGAACACAGATGCTTGCCAAAGGATTGGATTTTGATAATGTAAGTTTGGTAGGGATTATGAATGCCGATAATATGTTGTTTCATCCAGATTTTAGAGCTTTCGAGCGTAGTTTTCAAATGATGATGCAGGTTTCTGGGCGTGCAGGACGTTCAGAAAAACAAGGTAAGGTTGTGATTCAGACTTATAATCCTAATCATAACACAATACAGCAGGTTACTAATAATGACTATGCAGGAATGTATAAGGAGCAATTGTATGATAGATTAATTTATAGATACCCACCATATTTTAGGATAATTAAGTTAACACTTAAGCACCGAGATTTTGATAAATTAAAAGAAGGTTCGATATGGTTGTATAATGTTTTGAGTCAGAACTTGAATATGCCAGTATTAGGTCCAGAGGAACCTGTAATTAGTCGAATTAGAAATGAATATATTAGAACTATTTTAATTAAAATTCCGCAAGAGATACCATTGGGGAATACAAAAAAAACTATTCAGAAAATACTGAATAGTTTTGAGGCTGTTGCGCAATATAGAGCAATAAAAGTAGTGATAAATGTAGACTTCTATTAATGTATTTAATGAGTTATAGATAGTGCACGAACTAAGTCTTCCTTTTTATTTCGACTTAATGGAATTTTTGTAATACCGATTTCTGCAAATTTGCTGTTGAAGCGTTCTACTTTGTCGATATTGATGATATATGATTTATGTACACGAATAAATTTTTCTTTTGATAAATCATTCTCAAAAGATTTCATAGTCGAAAGTACTAGGTTGCTATCGTCTTCGGTTACAACTCTTACATAATCACCAAAAGCTTCAATCCATTTGATTTTTGCAGTAAAAATTTTTAGTTTTTTAAGATTACTTTTAATGAAAATATGTTCGCCTTCATCTTCTTTTACATCTGTGCGTAAGGCATATAAGTCTAGCGCTCTTTTAACAGAGGCATTAAAGCGATCTATAGCTATTGGTTTTTGGAGATAGTCGGTAGCATCATAATCAAATGCCTTTAAAGCGTATTCGGCCTTAGAGGTAATGAAGATTATTTGAGGTTTTGTTTTTAGTCCATCTAAAAAATCAAAACCATTTATAACGGGCATTTCGATATCTAAAAATATCAAATCAATATTGTTTAAAGAGATACAGCTTCGAGCTTCGATTGCATTTGAAAAATCTCCAATCAAGTGTAAATTCGGATGATTATTGACTAACTTTGAGATAATAGTTCTTTGGATAGAACTATCGTCTACTACAACACAATTTAGTTTCATAACATTTAAATTTAGGGAATGTAATAGTAAATATAGATTTATTTTTCTTTAAAAACTAGATTTTGGGCTTATTTTTTACCATACGTCGAATAAAAGTAAAAAAGTGTTGTATATATAAAATTAATAGTTACTTTTGCACCAAATTTTAACAAATAAATATTATATTTATGAATCATTATGAAACTGTTTTCATTTTAAATCCCGTTTTATCTGAGGTTCAGGTGAAGGAAACAGTAACGAAATTTGAAGAATTTCTTACTAGTAGAGGAGCTGAAATGGTATCAAAAGAGGATTGGGGTCTAAAGAAAATGGCTTACGAAATCCAAAACAAAAAAAGTGGTTTTTATCACTTATTTGAGTTCAAAGTAGCAGGAGAAGTTCTAATTGCTTTTGAAACTGAATTTAGACGTGACGAGAGAGTTATGCGTTTCTTAACTGTAAGTTTAGATAAACACGCTATTTCTTGGGCTGAGAGAAGAAGAACAAAATTAAAATCTACAAAAGCTTAATTATTATGTCTACAATAGAGCAATCAGCAAAAGGAAAAAAAGACGGAGATATCAGATATTTAACGCCTTTAAACATAGAAACTAACAAAACTAAAAAGTATTGTCGTTTCAAAAAATCAGGAATCAAATACATCGATTATAAAGATGCAGATTTCTTATTGAAATTCGTTAATGAGCAAGGGAAAATTCTTCCTCGTCGTTTAACAGGAACTTCATTAAAATACCAAAGAAAAGTGTCTGTAGCAGTTAAGAGAGCTCGTCACTTAGCTTTAATGCCATACGTGGCGGATTTATTAAAATAATATTAAACTAAAGTTGTTGGTTTCTGTCAAACGAACCTAACTTCTCAAATATAAGGACAACAACATGGAACTTATTTTAAAACAAGACGTACAGAATCTAGGATTTAAAGATGACGTAGTATCTGTAAAAGCTGGTTACGGTCGTAACTTTTTAATACCTCAAGGTTTTGCTACTTTAGCAACTCCTTCTGCAAAAAAAGTATTGGCTGAAAACCTAAAACAAAGAGCACACAAAGAGGCTAAAATTGTTGATGACGCTAAGAAAATAGCTGAAGCATTGAAAGCACTTGAAATTAAAATTTTCGCAAAAGCTGGTGGAGAGAAACTTTTTGGTTCTATCACTAACATAGATATTGCTGAAGCTTTGGAAAAAGCTGGTAACTCTATCGAAAGAAAATTTATTACTAGCGGTATCGTAAAACGTACTGGTAAATATGCAGCAAGCATTAGATTACACAGAGATGTTGTAGTTGAATTACCATACGAAATTGTTGCTGAAAAGTAATAGTTTTAATTTATAATATGAAATCCCGATGTAAATCGGGATTTTTTTTTGAATATTAAACAGGCTTCAAATATTTAATTGTATTATAAAGCCATAAATGTTTTAAAAATGAAATACGCAAGATTAACAAAAGAACAATTTGATGAATTAAACGCTGAATTTGCAAGCTTTTTAGGAACGCAAGCAATAGATAAGGCGGAGTGGGATTCGATCAAAATAAACAAGCCAGAGGTGGCTGAACAAGAACTAGATGTGTTTTCGGATTTAATTTGGGAAGGTGTTCTTTCTAGAGCTGAATTCTTAGAGCACTTTTCTAAAAATCATATTTTCCTGTTTCAATGTTTTGACACACATGTTCAATCGATAGTTTTGAAATCATTGGTTTCTGAAACTGATTTCTTGACAAAAGAAGGTTTGCAATGGCTTAGTGATAATATGTTTACCGAAACTATTGAGATGAAAGTTGGTAAAAAAGTTTTTACTGATGATCGTAATGCTTCTATCTTTGAATTAATTCAACAAGGTGCATTTCTGAGCGATGGACAATTATTTAAACAAATAAATACGATTATAGAATCGTAATATTTTCTTCGCTTGGCTTTATTGAATAAATTAATGTTGATTTTATATTCTAATTAGTATATTTTTTACGGCCCAAATTTCTTTGATATCTTCAGAATCAATAGTTGTGTTTTTGAAGAAAGTATTATCGTTGCTTAAAGTAAAACTATTTTCTAAAGGGCTATTATTAATTACTCTATTGATAATTAGTCCTTTAGTTTTACTTATTATTACTACAATAGCATCCTCTTCAATAGACTTTGTATCTGTAATTTCACAAACTACAAATGAATTTGCATTTATGGTTGGCTTCATGTTGTTACTAACTATTTCAAATGCCCTGGAAATTTTACTTTGAATAAAAGGAAAATGGTATTGGGGCAAACTGTTTAATAGATCTTCATTTCCAAGACAATATTCAAACTGAATCTCTCTTTTTATTAAAGGAGTATTGTTAAGGATTATATTACTATTTTTTTCGTTGTAGGTTTTGTCTGATAAAATTTTATTTAGATCAATTTCGTAAAGATTGCAAATTGAGATTATTGCACTATAATCTAATGTATCTCTTTTTTTCCATGTAGAGATAGTATTAGGTTTGATATCCAATAGTTTAGATAACTCTATATCGGTGCTTATTTGTAAAGCCCTTTTTAACCTTTTTAAGATTAAATTCGCATTTAGTGATTTTTTAGCTTGCATATTCAAAAAAAGATTTTTAATTTTATGAAATATTAATCATTGAACGATTGTTAATTAATCTTAATACTATTGATTAAATAGATGAAAAAAGATTAATTACTTTATTTTTTAAGTTAATATCTTAAAATTTAAAATCACTGCTCAAATCGCATAACGCCAAATTCAGATATAAATCTGATTAAGTATAAATAGGTTATTTTATATAGAATCAGGGGTATTCTAATATCAAATGTGGAGCAATATATAAAAAAATGATTATTTATTATTATTCTAATTTGTTTTTCTGTCATAAAATAATATAATACCACATAGTAGCATGAGGACTTTTAAAAAGAGTCTTTAAATAAGAAGAATTTTTGTACATTTTTGTCAATTATTATTTAATATGGATGCTTATGGAATATATAATTACTTTTTTTAGAAGGAATAGATTCTTCCCTTATTTATTTCTTATTTTACAGTCGTTCAATCAAAAATTAAATTTCATATCATTTTTTGCTTCCACAAGCAAAAAAGAGTTTTCTTTATTTGATAATTTTATAAATCAATTGGTCCTTTTTGTTTTTAAAACTAACAACCAGTTTGATCAATGTAGTAATAATTATCGATGTCATTTATTCTATAACAATACATAATAGTATTATTAATTGAGTCTTCAATCCCCTGAAGCACAACTCGACTACTCAGGTATTGGTTACAGGTCTATTTTTGGTTGAATTTATTTTTTGCATTTAATAGATTTTAATTTTCACATCTCCGTAAGATTTATTTCTTAAGATTATTGTGTAAAATTTTCTAGTACTTAAAATCGTCGAATTAAAATTTCTAGTTTTTATTTTTTTATGGATGTACATAAATACATCGCATACAGGTTATTATTGCCTAATGTTAACTAAAATTATGAAAGTAGAATCCCAAATAAATACATTAATCTCTTAAAAAATATTTTTATGAAATTAAAATCTACTTTAATCGACTCCTCTTACAAAAAAAAATCTTTTTTTAAGATCCATTTGACTTTTGTTTCTTGTCGAATTAGGGAATCATATACTTCTTCGCGAATTGAGTTTGCAACAAATTCGGAGTAATTTTTATAGACTTTAAAATTAATTTATTTTCAGAGCATTAGAATATTTATCTGATGGTTTGTTAGTACAGCTATATTTAATAATCTCTTTTTTTTTAGCTATGAGATTATGGCCGATATCGCTTATTTACCATAATTGGAATTTATTTATCACTTTATTAATCTCTCAGGAATATGAAAACATTTTTCTTAACAATAAAAAAGGGGGCATTTCTGCAAAATTATTTGTGGTTGTTTTTGATACTAATTCCCTTTTCGAGTTCATTCTCACAAAATTTTTGCAGACCTGACTCACAGACTAATAGTGTAGGTGGGCTATTATGTGTAGGTATGAGTGTAACTACCCCAGATGATGCATTTGATGGAAACATGTCTACTTTTGCTTCTATATCAAATGTTTTAGGTTTAGCTTGTTTTGCACAGGAGACCTTACATTTTAACCAAACGGCTAAAGCGGGTGACCAAATTGTCGTTTATTTTAATACTGGAAATGGAGTTTTGGACGCTGAGGTACTATCAAATGGGACTATTCAGGCAAAAAATGGAGTAGCTAATGTTGGGCCAGCAGTTGCGTTAAACAGTGGAATATTAAATCTCCAAATTCTAGATGATGTAAATAAGATTGGAGTTATAAAATATACATTACCTGGAGATGCAAATAGTGTACAAATTCAGAGTGGAGGACTTTTAAGTGCATTTTTAAGTTTAAGAATATACGAGGTACGTTTGCAATTTGCTAAGCCTACAATTGTTGGAGGAAATACACAAGCAGTATGTTCTGGGCAATCGATATCACTTACTGCTACTGCTGCGGCTGGTACTACACTTGCTTGGTACGATTCTCCTACATCGACTACAGCACTTTCTAATACGAATACTTTTACAACACCTGCTTTAACAGTTGCAAAAACTTATTATGTAAGTAGTTCAAGAAATGCAGGTTGCGAGAGTGATGAACGAGTTCCTGTAACTATAAATATTACAAACCCAGTATTACCAACTATAGATACTAGTGGCACTGTAATTTGTTCTACAGGGCCAACCCATTCGACTATTTTATCGGTAATAAAACCCCGTACCAGGAACAATTTATTCTTGGTATGATGATGCATCGGGAGGAACGCTATTAGGTTCAGGTAATACATTTACTACGACTGTACCCACTGGAGTTTCTAATTTTTGGGTAGAGGCAGCTATTGGAAGTTGTAAAACGCCAACTAGAACTCCTGTTAGTGTTACTTCGAATCCAGTTCCTGCAATTCCTACGGTGTTAACGCAAAGCGTATCAATACTTTCTGGTCAAAATGCAACTTTAAGTGCTTCATCAACAGATCCAAGTGTTACTTTTGATTGGTATGATGCAGCTACGGGAGGAACTAAGTTATTCACAAACTCTCCTACATATACTACTCCTATATTAACTGCAAATAAAACCTATTATGTTGAGGCTGTTAGTGCAGCAGGAGGATGTGTAAGTGCAACTAGAGTTGCGATAAATGTTACTGTTTTAGCTAATCCATTAGGAGGTTGTTTGGATGCAAATAGTCAACAAACGAACCAAAATGGACTTTGTTTGTTATGTTCTTCAAATAATCCGAACAATTCGGTTGATGGTAGTAGTAGCACTGCTGCTAGATTATCTGTCCCTGTTGGTTTAGTTAATGGATGGATTCAGCAAACGTTACAATTTAATAATCCGGGTCAAGCTGGAGATGTTATTACGGTTGATTTAGAAATTCCAACCGGACTTTTAGACATAAGCGCCTTAAGTTATATTTCATTAGCGACTTATAACGGTGCTACTTATAATAATGACCGAATAGCTGTAAACAGTTCTCTTTTAAATATCCAATTATTAACAGGCAATCGTTTTAAAGCAAGTCTTACGGCAGGTTCTGCTTTTGATCGTGTTGAGATTAGACTAGGAGGTTTAGCTACTTTATTAACTAGTCTTGACATTTATGGTGCTTCGTATAAATTTAAAGCAAGAACTATAACTGGAAATACGACAATTTGTAACGGACAAGCGACAACCTTAACCTCTAGTGCATCTTTAGATGAAACAATTAAATGGTATGATGCTTTAACTGGAGGTACTCTACTAAGTAGTACCACTGCTTATACTACATCAGCTCTAACAGCAAATACGACTTATTATGTTGAAGTTACTCGTAATGGTTGTGTAAATAGCGAGAGATTTCCTGTTGTTGTAACAGTAAATAATCCTGTCGCCCCAACAACGGTGGTAGCTAGCCCTGTAAATATTTGTAGTGGGCAAACTTCAACAATAACGGTTCAGTCGCCAGTTGCAGGTACAAATTATAAGTGGTACGGTGTAGCTTCTGGTGGGACTTCGTTATTTACAGGCACCTCATTTACAACACCAAGCTTAACGACTACTACTAGTTATTATGTCGAAGCCGAGATTGGAAGTTGTTTAAGTGCGACCCGTACACAAGTTACAGTTAATGTTAATCCACTACCAGCAGTGCCTACTGTAGCATTGGCTAATGTTTTTATTCAAGCAGGGCAAAGTGTTACTCTGGAGGTTTCAAACCCTGTGGTTGGTATAGATTATGATTGGTATGATGCGCCTATTAATGGAAATCTGCTAGCATCAGCTACAACTTCATACACTCCTTCCCCAGCTTTAACAGTAAATAAAAGTTTTTATATTACGGCAAGAAGTACCGCAACAAGTTGTATAAGTGATACAAGAGCAGTTATTAATGTAATTATAAGTAATTCTATTAATTCTTGTTTATTGGCTAATTCACAAGTAACTTCTAAAGGAGGAGCTGCAGGCTGTTTATTGTGTGGTTCATCAAATGATGGTGATTCTGTTGATGGTAATAATACAACTGCAGCTCGTCTTTCAATACCTCTTGGTTTATTAGGAGATTATATACAGCAAGTATTAAGTTTCCCAACAGTAGGTCAGGCTGGAGATATTATAGATGTTGAACTTGGGATTCCTGTTGGACTTCTTGATATAAGTGCTCTTTCTAATATTAGTTTGCAAAGTTTTAATTCAGGTTTACCTAATGCTGATCAATCTACTATTAGCTCACTTTTAAATGTTCAACTCTTAGGAGGAAACCGTTTTAGAGCGAGTTTTGTAGCGGCTGGAGCATTTACAAGTGTTCAGATTAAATTAGAAGGATTAGCTACTTTATTAGCAGAGGTAGATATTTATGAAGCTTCTTATGCATATCCAAATGCTACAATAAGTGGAGCAACAACTCCAATTTGTGCAGGACAATCAGCAACATTAACGGCTACAGCTACGGGTACACAAACATTTTCTTGGTATGATGTTTCAACTGGAGGAACAGCTTTAGCAACTAACACGAACACTTATGTAACGGGAACATTGACAGGAACTAAAATATTTTATTTAGAAGCTAGTCGTGGAGTTACACCATGTTTAAATACAAATCGTCAGGCTATTACAGTAACAGTGTTGCCATTACCAACAGATGCCGATATTGCAATAACAACTCCTTTAACTGCTTCTTGTACAGGAGGCGCTGTATTGTCTCCAACATCGACATTGGCGGGAGCAACATTTAAATATTATACAGATCAAAATAAAACTCAAGAAATTATATCAGGAACTGTAGCGGGAGTAACGTACTTAAAAGACGCCACAACGGGAGAACTTACCATTAGTGGACTTATTGCTTCTAACTCACCTTATAAGTATTATGTTTCGGTACTTAATGGAGGTACTTGCGAAAATGTAAACGGAACTTTAAAAGAAGTTGTAGTAAATTATCCTGTAGGTTCAGCTTTAACAGTTACAGCAACTCTAGCTGGTTGTGCCAAAGTGAATTTAAAAGATGCTATCACAAATTTTGATACATCAGGAAATACAACATATACTTTCTTTGATGCTGCAAATGCGCCGATTACAGATCAAGAGGCGACTAATATCACTATAGGTGGTGATTACTGGATTCAAGCCCAAACAGCTGGCGTTGATTGTCCATCTGTGAAAGAAAAAGTAACAGTTACAATTAATCCATTACCAACTTTAACAGTAACAACAAATTCTCAAGTTGTTAATAAAGGAGATTCAGTAGCATTAGTTGCAACGTCTAATGGAACTATAACTTGGTATGATCCAGCAGGAAATCTTATACCATCAAATAATACAGGCGCGCTAAATACTGTTGGTGTTTTTACTTATACAGTAATTGCGAGTAACGGAACTTGTACAGCTACTCAGACTATTACAATTACTGTTATAGACCCTGCTAGTTGTGATCCGTTATTAGAAAGAGAATATGCTACGACACAACAATGGTCAACTATTATTACCGGAGGTGTTACAAATGCAGCTAATGGTGCAGATGGTAACCCTAAAACATATTCAACAATAACAACTGGCATAGGACTTTTGGGTATTGGAACTACATGGCAAAATTTACAATGGCCTACAACTATTGCTAAAGGAACTCCAGTTACAGTTAAGTTAGGTGCAGAGTATAGCGGGGTAGCGTTAGGACAAGGTGTTACAGTGATAGGAACTAAACGTGATGGTCAAGGGAACCCAATTGATATTGGAACTTTACAATCGGTATCTGGATCATTATTAAATTTATTATCTGGTCAAAATTCATTTGAATATACATTTGTTCCATCAGATATTTCAGGGCCTAAAGCTTATGACGGTATTCGTGTACAAATGGGATCAATCTTAGGTATAGCACAAAATATTAATGTGTATGATGCTTATTATGATAAAACTGTTACTCAGATAACTTGTGGACAAGGAGATATCGAAGATGTTTTCTTTGGTGTAAAAGAAATAGGTGTTGGAGCATTAACAGCTACTGTTGGAGTTTCGAATGCATGGAACATAGCTGATAATGATGTAGCGACTTATGCTACAATGTTTAGTGGAGTAGGCGTTCTTGCTGCAGCACAACTTACAGCAACTTTTAGAACGCCATCTATGGTTGGAGATAGTCTTAGCAAATAATAATTTCTAAACCAGGAACAGTCTTAAATCTTAATTTACTTACTGGATTTAATATCCAGCTTTATTTAGGAAATACTGCTGTTGGAGCTCCTATCCTAAACAATAGTAGTTTATTGACTTTAAAATTACTTTCGGGAGATACAATGGCAATGACAATTTTAGCTCCTCAAACTCAACCATATGATAGAGTTACAATATCTTTTGGAGGTGTTGTAAGTGTATTAGATCAACTTAGGGTTCATAATATCGATCGTGTAACAAATACCAAAGTCATTGGAGGAGATGATGATAATAACGTCACGGTCTGCCCCGGTAGCACTATAACATTACAAGTACCTCCGGCAAATTGTTCAACCTATAAATGGTATAATTACACCAACAGGAGGAAATTTCCTTGCCGATGGACAAACATATACAATTCCAGCTACATTGGCTGCTGGTACATATAAATATTATATTCAGCCAATTCGTTACGGTTGTCCAGCTTTAGCAAGAGGTGTAGTAACTGTAATCGTTAGACCAACAACTCCTGTAAACATAATTGAAGATGTGAAAATTAATGATGGAACTGAAACTATCATTTGTGCCGGAGATGGTAAAGTTAAGTTAGAGGCAGTTTTAGCTGCTACTCCAGTACTTACTAGTGTGGTATATCACTGGTATAGTTTTGACGGAACAAATAGTAATTTAATTGTAGGTGAAACAGCTTCAGTATTAAATCTAACTGGATTAACAGCTGGAACTTATACCTATTATTTAGGAGTTAGTTCTGATCAATATTGTGAGACTGCCCCTGGAGATAGAAAACAAATTACATTTACAATTTTACCAAATTCTCTTGTAACCGATATTATAGTAAATAATGATTCTGTTTGTCATAACACAGATGCTGTATTTACACCAGAGAGTACTTTAACAAATCCTAAATTCTTTTGGTATTTTGACTCTAATAAAACACAGCCTATTCCAAATGGACCTGGACCTATTACTATTGCAGGTGTTACTTATACAACTAGTAGCTTAGGAGTTTTAACAGTTTCAGGATTAACAGCACTTATGAGCCCTGTTACTTATTATGTTGCAGTATCAAGTGATAATACATGTGAGAATAAAGAGGGGGAATTGAAAGCGGCTACTGTAACAATAAGCAGTCCAGCAACTCCAACAACTAATGATGATACACAGGACTTCTGTCTAGCTAATAGCCCAACAGTTGCAAATCTTCAGGTAAATGAACCAAATGTTGTTTGGTATGATTCTCTTATAAGTACAACTCCGCTGTTGGCAAGTACTCCATTGACCAGTAAAGTATATTATGGAGCTATTTCTCTTCCAATAAAAACGAATCCAATAGAAGTATACTGTGAAAGTGCTGTACGATTACTAGTAACCGTAACGGTAACAGATCCAGTAACTCCAACAACTAATGATGATACGCAAGATTTCTGTTTGGCAAATAATCCAACAGTTGCAAATCTTCAGGTAAACGAAACAGGTGTTGTTTGGTATAGTTCACTAGTAAGTGTTACGCCATTAGATCCAACAACAGCTTTAGCGAACGGTCCATATTACGGAGCAATCCTAGATCCAGTAACTGGTTGTGTAAGTTCAGTTAGATTACTAGTAACCGTAACGGTAACAGATCCACTAACTCCAACAACTAATGATGATACTCAGGATTTCTGTTTGGCAAATAACCCAACAGTTGCCAATCTTCAGGTAAATGAAACAGGTGTTGTTTGGTATAGTTCACTAGTAAGTGTTACGCCATTAGATCCAACAACAGCTTTAGCCAACGGTCCATATTACGGAGCAATCCTAGATCCAGTAACTGGTTGTGTAAGTTCAGTTAGATTACTAGTAACCGTAACGGTAACAGATCCAGTAACTCCAACAACTAATGATGATACTCAGGATTTCTGTTTGGCAAATAATCCAACAGTTGCAAATCTTCAGGTAAACGAAACAGGTGTTGTTTGGTATAGTTCACTAGTAAGTGTTACGCCATTAGATCCAACAACAGCTTTAGCCAACGGTCCATATTACGGAGCAATCCTAGATCCAGTAACTGGTTGTGTAAGTTCAGTTAGATTACTAGTAACCGTAACGGTAACAGATCCAGTAACTCCAACAACTAATGATGATACTCAGGATTTCTGTTTGGCAAATAATCCAACAGTTGCAAATCTTCAGGTAAACGAAACAGGCGTTGTTTGGTACAGTTCACTAGTAAGTGTTACGCCATTAGATCCAACAACAGCTTTAGCCAACGGTCCATATTACGGAGCAATCCTAGATCCAGTAACTGGTTGTGTAAGTTCAGTTAGACTACTAGTAACCGTAACGGTAACAGATCCAGTTAAACCAACAACGAATGATGATACCCAAGACTTCTGTTTGGCAAATAACCCAACAGTTGCTAATCTTCAGGTAAACGAAACAGGCGTTGTTTGGTACAGTTCACTAGTAAGTGTTACGCCATTAGATCCAACAACAGCTTTAGCGAACGGTCCATATTACGGAGCAATCCTAGATCCAGTAACTGGTTGTGTAAGTTCAGTTAGATTACTAGTAACCGTAACGGTAACAGATCCACTAACTCCAACAACTAATGATGATACTCAGGATTTCTGTTTGGCAAATAACCCAACAGTTGCTAATCTTCAGGTAAATGAAACAGGAGTGGTTTGGTATAGTTCACTAGTAAGTGTAACACCATTAGATCCAACCACCGCTTTAGCCAACGGTCCATATTACGGAGCAATCCTTGATCCGGTAACTGGTTGTGTAAGTTCCGTAAGATTATTGGTAACGGTAACAGTAACTGATCCAGTTAAACCAACAACTAATGACGATACGCAAGATTTCTGTTTGGCCAATAACCCAACAGTTGCTAATCTTCAGGTAAACGAAACAGGAGTGGTTTGGTACAGTTCATTAGTGAGTGTAACGCAATTAGATCCAACCACCACTTTAGCTAACGGTCCATATTACGGAGCAATCCTTGATCCGGTAACTGGTTGTGTAAGTTCCGTAAGATTATTGGTAACGGTAACAGTAACTGATCCAGTTAAACCAACAACTAATGACGATACGCAAGATTTCTGTTTGGCCAATAACCCAACAGTTGCAAATCTTCAGGTAAACGAAACAGGAGTTGTTTGGTATAGTTCACTAGTAAGTGTTACGCCATTAGATCCAACAACAGCTTTAGCCAACGGTCCATATTACGGAGCAATTCTTGATCCAGTAACAGGTTGTGTAAGTTCAGTAAGATTATTAGTAACAGTAACAGTAACAGTAACTGATCCAGTTAAACCAACAACTAATGACGATACGCAAGATTTCTGTTTGGCAAATAATCCAACAGTTGCTAATCTTCAGGTAAACGAAACTGGTGTTGTTTGGTATAGTTCACTAGTAAGTGTAACGCCATTAGATCCAACCACAGTTTTAGCTAACGGATCTTATTACGGAGCCATCCTAGATCCAGTAACAGGTTGTGCAAGTTCAGTAAGATTATTAGTAACAGTAACAGTAACAGATCCAGCTAAACCAACAACGAATGATGATACCCAAGACTTCTGTTTGGCTAATAACCCAACAGTTGCTAATCTTCAGGTAAATGAAACAGGAGTGGTTTGGTACAGTTCATTAGTGAGTGTAACGCCATTAGATCCAACCACCACTTTAGCTAACGGTCCATATTACGGAGCAATCCTTGATCCGGTAACTGGTTGTGTAAGTTCAGGTAGACTGCTTGTAACAGTAACAGTAACAGATCCAGCTAAACCAACTACTAGCGATGATACCCAAGATTTCTGTCTGATAAATGATCCTAAAGTGTCAGATATTCAGACAAATGAAACAGGCGTTGTTTGGTACACTTCTCCTACTGGAGGAACCGCATTGACAACAGGGACATTATTAACAAGTGGACGATACTATGGAGCAATTCTAGACCCAATAACAGGCTGTGAAAGTAAAGATAGATTATTGGTAAGTGTAACGGTTAATGATGGACCAATACCAACGACTACAAGACCTACGCAAGACTTCTGTTTAACAGCTCTTCCAAAAGTTTCTGATTTACAAGTAAATGAAGTGGGTGTTATTTGGTATAATGTAGAAACAGGCGGAACACCATTAGCACCAGGAACATTATTGGTAGTAGGAACCTATTATGCATCTTTAAAAGATCCAATTACAGGTTGTGAAAGTAAATTACGATTAGCAATACCAGTCACTTTCAGAAGGAAATGCTGCAGCTACAATAACAGAAAGTAAAGTGCTACCATGTGTTTTTGATGAAATTACTTATACAACTTCAAGTGGAATGTCTAACTATAATTGGACTATTACAGGTGGAACTATAACGGGAGGTGGAACTGCTACAGATAATTTTGTAACTGTTTCATGGCCAGCAATAGGACCTGCAAGTGTAAATGTTTCCTATACTAATCTATGTAATGATACAAGTAGTAAATTACTAACCCTAGCTGTTGCAACTTGTTCAGATATAACAATGAGTAAAACAGTAGATAATCCAACTCCTAACATTAATGATAAAGTAACTTTTACAGTAACAGTAAATAATGTAGGATCAGGAAACTTTATAGATACAATAGTTAGTGAAATTTTGCCAACGGGATATGACTTTATAAGTGCACAAACTACTACTGGAACCTATAGTAATATAACAGGAGTATGGAATATTCCAGTAT
Source organism: Flavobacterium sp. TC780 (assembly GCF_056783245.1). Taxonomy (NCBI): domain Bacteria; kingdom Pseudomonadati; phylum Bacteroidota; class Flavobacteriia; order Flavobacteriales; family Flavobacteriaceae; genus Flavobacterium; species Flavobacterium sp. TC780. The sequence continues at coordinate 18,264 of NZ_JBXBAV010000128.1, forward strand.
TAAATGCTAATCAAAGCGCAGTACTTACTGTAGTGGTTCAAGTATTGCCTACTGGAAATTATTTAAATGTAGCTTCGATTGTGGTTTCAAATGCCCAATAGATTCGGATACAACCAATAATCATGGTGAAGCTTCTGTAAGCCCTGTATGTTTAGTAGTTTATAATGAATTTACTCCTAACAATGATGGTGCAAATGACGTTTTCAAAATAGATTGTATTGAAAACTATCCAAATAATAGTTTAAATGTTTATAACAGATATGGAGCGTTAGTTTATAAACAAAATCATTACAATAATGATTGGGATGGAATAGCAAATGTATCAGGTGCAATTAATAAAGGAGATAAATTACCAGCGGGCACATATTATTATGTTCTAGACATTGGTGCAGATGGAGTAGTAAAAACAGGTTGGCTATCTATTATTAGATAACCTCCTGTAACCATAAATCATCAAATTAAATTAACTGACTAAATAGTTATAATATGAAACTAAGTGTAAAAAATATAGAGACTTATCTTTTAATATTTTGCGGATTTGCATCATTCCTTGCAAATGCACAACAAGATCCGCAATATACACAGTATATGTACAACACAATGGTTATTAATCCTGCTTATGCAGGATCTACAGGCTATCTAGAAGCAGTATTGTTGCACCAATCCCAGTGGGTTGGAATAGATGGTGCACCGCAAACACAATCACTCTCTGTTCAAGCACCATTGAGAAATGAAAAAATTGGTTTAGGTTTAAGCGTAGTTAATGATAAGCTAGGACCATCAAACGAACTGTATTTAGATGGTAATTTTTCATATTCTTTGGCTTTGGGCTATGAAAAAAGACTTGCATTTGGATTAAGAGCAGGAATGAGGATGATGAATATTGATTGGTCAAAAGGACGATATTATGATGCTAACGATGCGCTGTTAAATACGAATATAAATAATGTAGTTAAGCCATCAATAGGAGCAGGGGTGTATTATTATACAGATAGATGGTATGTAGGTGCATCTATTCCTAGTTTTATAAGAAGCGATTATTACAACGATATAGAAGAATCGGTAAATTATGACAGATTGCATTATTTTTTTATGGGAGGTTATGTATTTGATTTGAGTCGAAGTTTGAAATTTAAACCAGCAGTATTAGCCAAAGTAGTAAGCGGAGCACCAATTTCAGTGGATCTTTCAGCCAATTTTATGCTTCAGGAAAAAGTAGTACTAGGTGCATCTTATCGTTTTGATGACTCGGTTAGTGCATTGGCAGGATTTCAAATATCATCAAGCTTTTCTATTGGGTATTCATATGACTATACAGTAACCAAATTGAATAAATACAATGATGGCTCTCATGAATTCATATTGCGTTATCAATTCATAGAGACCCAAGAAAAATTAAATCTCCTAGATTCTTTTAAATATCTGACTTATGAAAAAATACTATATACTTAGTTTGCTATTTAGCTTCGTATCTGTTTTAGCACAAACAAATTTAAAAAAAGCAGATGCCTTATTTAAAAACTATTCCTATGTAGATGCAGCGAAAGCATACGAAGAAATGTTAGAAAAAATAAAGAAGCCTTCAGTTCAACTTTAAAAAATGCAGCCGACTCATACTATTTTATTTCAGATAATCGAAATGCTTTAAAATGGTATCAAAAACTATATGAAATACAAGGAGACAATTTACCTGACATTTATTATTTAAGGTATATTCAGTCTATGAAAGGAGTAATGGATTATGATAATGCGGATAAAATTACTAAAGAGTATTTAAATAAAAAAGGGGACCAAAAGGAAATTGGGAGATATGTTTTTCAAAGTAAATTACTAGATAGTTTGTCAAAAGCTAAGTCACTTTATGCGATATCAAACATTAATATCAATACGAATAAGTCTGAATTTGGAGCTACTTTTTATAATGATAAGGTAGTATTTACTTCAGCAAGAGATACAACTAATTTTGATAACAAACTATATAATTGGAACAAACAACCATTCTTGAGTTTATATGTGCTGAAAGAAGTGCTGCTGATGGTAATTTATTTAATGAAACAATTTTTATACCCAATATAATGACTAAATACCATGAAGCTACGGTGACATTTAGTTGGATTGGAAAACAATGTATTATACAACAAATATACTGAAGAAGAATAAATTGGTTATAGATGAATCTAGAACCAATAATTTTCAAATCATAAAAGGAACAATAGAGGAAGGTAAATTGATTCACTCCGAAAAAGTATTCTTTAATAGTGATAAGTATTCAGTAGGGCATCCATGCTTAAGTGATGATGGCAAAATGCTGTTTTTTGCTTCAGATATGCCAGGAGGTTATGGAGAAACTGATTTGTATGTAGTACGAATTGCTGATGATGGTACGATGAGTTCGCCTCAAAATTTAGGACCAGCAATAAATACAATAGGTAATGATGTTTTTCCTTTTTATAGAAATGGAATACTTTATTTTTCTTCAGATGGACATTATGGGTTAGGTGATTTAGATATATATGAAAGTAAACTTTCAGAAGGATTGAATTTCTCGGTTCCTATGAATTTAGGAGCTCCAATAAATAGTAATAAGGATGATTTCGCGTTTATAATCGATTCAAAGGACAATTATGGTTATATATCGTCAAATCGTGCTCAAGGAAAAGGAGATGATGATATTTATTATTTTACCAAAGGAAAACCTATCTGTAATCAACTTATTTCAGGTAAAGCAATAAACACTAAAACCAAAATAGGAATAAGTGATACATTCATCATAGCATATGATGTATATGAATGCAGTTATTACCGAAACGAGAACTGATGCAAATGGAAACTATAGATTGGAAGTTCCATGCAATAAGAGGGTAAAAATAACAGCTAATAAACCAAACTATAGTGGAGACGAAAAATATGTTGAAACTACAAAAGATAATAATGCCGAGATAAAAGATGTTAATTTTTATCTTAGTAATTACGATGATTTAGTAGTTAAAAAAGAATGGAATCGAAAAAGTTGATATCAATCCTATTTTCTTTGATTATGACAAATTTAATATTAATCCACAAGCAGCAATCGAACTAGATAAAGTTGTATTTATCATGCAAAAATTTCCTAAGATTAAAATTAAAATTGAATCACATACCGATTCGAGAGGTAAAGATGCTTATAATTTGAAACTTTCGGACGAAAGAGCTAAATCTACCCAAGGATATATACTTTCCAAAGGAATTGAAGCTTCAAGAATTGAAAGTGCTATTGGTTATGGAGAAACAAGGTTAGTGAATAAATGTAGTAATAGAGTGAAATGTACTGAAGGAGAGCATCTTGCTAACAGACGTTCAGATTTTATTGTAATAGAAAAATAATGTTTAAAAAATTTTGTGAAAACCATTCTTAAAAGAGTGGTTTTTTTGTTTTTAATTATACTTTTGATTGTCTATTTTAGGCAAACTTTTTTAGGATAATAAAAGACAATCGAATTATATTAAAATATGAATATTCAGGATTCCATACAAGCTTTAAGAGATGAGTTAAACGTACATAATTACAATTATTATGTACTTGATAATGCTACGATATCAGATTATGAATTTGATATAAAACTTAAACAGCTTCAGGAATTAGAGAAGCAACATCCAGAGTTTTTTGATGAAAATTGACGTACTAGCGAGTAGGAGGTATGATTACGAAAAACTTCCAGACAGTAGCTCATGAATATCGTATGTATTCTTTAGATAACTCCTATTCAAAAGAAGATTTGATCGATTGGGGAAACCAGAATTTAAAAGGTATTAGGAAATGTTGATTTGCAATATACCTGCGAATTAAAATATGACGGAGCTTCGATAAGTATTACATACGAAGATGGAAAATTTAAACGAGCAGTTACTCGAGGAGATGGATTTCAAGGAGATGACGTAACAAATAATATCAAAACAATAAAATCGATTCCATTACAATTAAAAGGAAATTACCCACCTGTTTTTGCAATCCGAGGAGAAATAATTTTGCCTTTTGCAGGATTCGAAAAAATGAATCAGGATTTAATCGAAATTGGAGAAACACCATATTCGAACCCAAGAAATAAGCTTCGGGAAGTTTAAAATTACAAGATAGTGCAGAGGTTGCTAAAAGACCATTAGAATGTTTGCTTTATTTTGTGACAGGTAATAATTTACCTTTTTAACTCAGTTTGAAGGACTTGAATTGGCAAGAAAATGGGGATTTAAAGTACCAGTTGAAGCAAAATTGGCTAATAATTTACAAGAAGTATTTGACTTTATAGATTATTGGGATATACATCGTCATGAATTGCCTTATGAGACGGATGGTGTAGTTGTAAAGGTAAATAGTATTCAACATCAAGAAGAGCTAGGTTATACGGCAAAATCACCTCGTTGGGCAATTGCATACAAATTTAAATCAGAGAGAGTCTCTACTAAATTAAACTCGATTTCCTATCAAGTAGGAAGAACAGGTGCAATTACTCCAGTAGCAAATCTAGAGCCAGTACAATTAGCGGGAACTATAGTAAAACGTGCATCTTTACATAATGCAGACCAAATAGAAAAATTAGATATTAGGGTAAATGATACTGTTTTTGTAGAAAAGGGAGGAGAGATTATTCCAAAAATAATTGCAGTCGATTTAACACAACGTCCTGTGGATGCTGAACCTACAAAATACATTACTCATTGTCCAGAATGTAATACTGAATTAGTTAGATCCGAAGGTGAAGCAAATCATTACTGTCCTAATTTTTATGGATGCCCTCCACAGATTATAGGCCGAATTCAGCATTATATTTCAAGAAAAGCAATGGATATAGAAGGGCTTGGAGGAGAAACAGTAGCATTACTTTTTAATAATGGTTTAGTTCATAATTACGCCGATTTATATGAGTTAACGGTAGAACAAATATTACCATTGGAAAGAATGGCTCAAAAGTCTGCAGAAAATCTAGTAAAAGGAGTGGAGAATTCTAAAAAAATACCATTTGAAAGCGTTTTGTTTGCACTAGGAATTCGATTTGTTGGAGAAACTGTTGCTAAAAAATTAGCTAAGCACTACAAAAATATTGACGCATTGAGCCAGGCTACTTTAATGGACCTGATTTTAGTAGATGAAATAGGAGAGCGTATTGCAAAGAGTGTGATAGAATTTTTTGAAAATGAAGAGAATAAAAAAATTATTGAGCGCTTAAAACGTTATGGAATTCAATTTGATATAGTAGAAAAAATAAACCCTAATGCAACCACTAAATTTGAAGGAAAGATCTTTGTCGTTTCAGGTGTGTTTTCTAAATTCTCAAGAGATGATATTAAAAAAACGATTGAAGATAATGGAGGCAAAGTAGGAAGTTCAATTTCTGCTAAAACTGATTTTGTTGTTGCTGGTGAAAATATGGGGCCAGCTAAATTAGAAAAAGCAAATAAATTAAACATCCCTATAATTTCAGAAGATGATTTTATAACAAAATTAAATGAGAGCTAATACACCGTCATTAATTCTTTATTTCTTAGCATTAACATTTGCAATTATCTTTGATTTCTTAGAAGAAGATTTCATAGGGATGTACGCAAAGGCAATTGTGGTACCTTCAATATTTATATATTATCTTATTACAACCAATTATAGAATAAATATAATTCAGGGATTTATTTTTGCGTTTTGTTTTACAGGAGAAGTGTTTAATTTGATGGAAGTTGAAGCAACTGAGCTGGGATCGCTTTTGTGTTTTTTATTGGTTTATTTATTGTTTGTAAGACTTATTTACGATGATTATCGAAAAATAAAATTAAAAAAAAACGACTTATTACCAGTTGGAATAGTCGTTATATTTATTTTGTATTTATTAGTTTCAGTTTTGGGGTTACAATATGAGAAAGTAAATAAATATCACCTTATATATACTGTGTACGGTATTGTTTTGAGTATATTAGGATGTGCTTCATTTATTAGTTATATAACCAAAGGTACATATCTAACTCTTTTGTTAACCTTAATGACAGCCTGTTTTATCTTCGGATATCTTTTTTATATTTAATCAGTCCTTTGATCATTCAATAGTATTAGTATTAATACGAAGATATAACCCAAATGTTAGCTTATTATTTTATGGTAAGATATTTTATCCAAAAAAGAATCGAAAACATTAAAGTTAGACAATAATTGATTTTCCTTGCGAAGATTTATTCTTATTATTATCAAGATAAAAGTCTATTCTACCTACATTAATTCCATAACATCCAACCTGATTAACTAAAACATCCTGCCCAGCTTTATTTTTTACAATAGTAGGCTTGTCAAGAAAAGTATGAGTATGTCCGCCAATTATTAAATCGATATCTTGAGTTTGTTCGGCTAATTTTAAATCACAAATTTTAGTAGCATCATCACGGTATTTATAACCTAAATGGGATAACAAATTACTAAATCACATTTCTGTTCTTTTTTAAGAATTCGTACCATATCACGTGCTGTTTCTACAGGGTCGTTATAAACAGTTTCTTTGTACATTAGTTTATCTACCAAACCTTCGAGTTGGATCCCAAGCCCAAAAACACCAATTTTAATACCGCCTTTATTAAAAAATGTTGGTACGGTTTTACAAGACCGTCCATAGCAGTGTTTTTAAAATCGTAGTTAGAAGAGATGAACTCAAAAGTAGCATGAGGCATTTGTGCATAGAGTCCATCTACACCATTATCAAAATCATGATTACCAATTGTAGAAGCATCATATTTCATCATGCTCATCAATTTAAACTCCAATTCTCCTCCATAATAGTTAAAGTAAGGAGTTCCTTGGAAAATGTCCCCAGCGTCTAATAAAAGAACATTAGGGTTTTCTTTACGAATTGTATCAATTAAAGCAGCACGTCTTGAAACTCCACCCATATTTGCATTGCGGGGATCATCGGCAGGAAAAGGGTCAATATGGCTGTGAACATCATTGGTGTGTAATATAGTTATGTGTTTAACATCGGGAGATGTAAAGCTACTCATAGATAAACCCAAACTCAATAATGCTGTACTAGCAGCAGTTTTTTCAATAAAATCTCTTCTTTTCATTTTAATTTATTTTGCGGTAAAACGCTTGAACCCAAAGTTTCTTCAATATTTTTTAATAGTTTATTTTATTCTTGTTTAACTCGGATATCCTTAGGTACTGGAATTGTAGGAACAGATTTAAAATAATCAATAAGAATGTCTCGTAATTTATAATTTAAATCATATTTCTGAACACTCTTTTTAAAGAAGTTCATGCTATCACCACCATTAGCTAAGTAATCATTTGTGGCAACATAATAAATTTTATTCTTTTGATAGGTTTTCCCTGAATCAAAATATTTATAGGAGTATTGTTTTTAGTGATAGTAAAAGTCATCCCAGAAATAGGGTGAGGTTTTTTCTCAGTAATGAAATAATTAGCCAATTCAATAACTTGTTCTCCTTTTAGCGCCATAACAACAAGACTGTTTTCAAAAGGCATAATTTCAAAAGCAGTTCTAGCAGTAACATTACCTTTAGGAAGTATTGCTCGTATACCGCCGTGGTTAAGAAAACAAATATCAATATCTTTTTTCTCCCTGGCTTTAAAAATTAAGTTCCCTCTTTGCAAGCATGCATCAGCCATTAAACAGCCAATAGTTGTTTGCAATTTACCTGTGCTTTTGTCTAGAGTTTCAGGAGAATAAGAAAGGACACTATCTAAATCCTTATTGATATGCTCTCTGTAGGGTTTTATGAAATTTTCTATCTCAGGAGTTTGTTTCTCAGTAGTTGTAATAGGAATTAGTTTTCCTTCTATTTTAGAAACTCGATACGTTTGTTTGCTACAAGAAACTCCAAAAAAAAGTGTTAAGAATATAACAAAAAGTTTTAAAAATCCGTTATACTTTTTTAGTTTTACCATCTTAAATGCGACTTAAATAATTAATTTTGTAATCTAGTAAAAGTACTATGTTTTTAAATTATATAAAGGTTTTTTTTGTAAAAAAATCATTAAATAAAAATCTTGATAATGTAAAAAACTGTGCATTTACTACCGATATACAAACGGTTGGTTTACTTATAGATGGAAGTCATTTTCGCGAAAAAGAAGCTTTGCTAGCCGAATTGGTATCAAAAGGAATTGTTGAAAAGAACATTAAGATTGTTATTTATAAAGACAAATTCGATAAAAAAGAGACGTACACTTGTCCAACTTTTGGGATTAATCATCTTAATTGGAACGGAGAGATTACCGAAAATTTATTGAAAGACTTTATAAAGGAAGAATTCGATTTATTAATAAGTTATTATGATGTCGAAAAACCAATGTTAATGCTCATGACACAAAATTCGAAAGCCAAATTCAAGTGGGTTTTGCAACAATCGATAAAAGATTAAATCGATTGATGATTAATACCAATGTTCGAGAATATAAAGTTTTCGTGAATGAATTATTTAAATATTTAAAAAACATTAAACCAAATACAATCTAATATGCAATCATTAATAGGGACAGGCGTTGCACTAGTGACTCCTTTTAAAGAAGATTTTTCAATCGATACAGAAGCATTACAAAGAATAGTTAATTTTTCTGTAGATGGAGGAGTTGAATATCTTGTAGTTATGGGTACCACTGCAGAAAACGCAACATTAAGTCAAGATGAAAAGGAACTTGTTATTTCTACAGTTATTAATGCAAATAAAGGAAGATTACCTTTAGTGTTAGGAGTAGGAGGGAATAATACAATGGAAGTTGTAGAAGAATTAAAAACTAGAGATTTGTCAGCTTTTGAAGCGATATTATCAGTGTCTCCCTATTATAATAGACCTACGCAAGAAGGAATTTATCAGCATTTTAAGGCTATTGCCGAAGCATCACCTCTGCCAGTAATTTTATATAATGTTCCAGGAAGAACATCTAGTAATATGTTACCATCAACAGTTATACGATTGGCAAATGATTTTAAAAATGTAGTTGCAATAAAAGAAGCTGCAGGTGATTTGGTACAAGCAATGCAATTGCTTAAAAATAAACCAAGTGGTTTTCTCGTTATATCAGGAGATGATATGATAGCATTGCCGATTATTTTAGCAGGAGGTTCAGGAGTAATATCAGTTATTGGACAGGGTTTTCCAAAAGAATTTTCTGAAATGATTCGTTTAGGGTTGAATAGAAAAGTAAATGAAGCATTTAAAATACAGTACTTTTTGTCGGATTGTATTGATATGATTTTTGAACAAGGTAATCCAGCAGGAATAAAGCAAGTGTTCAAATCACTTGGTATTGCTGAGAATGTTGTGAGATTACCGCTTGTAGCAGCCGATGAATCACTTGCAAATCGTATTGATGAATTTGTTAAAAAAGTATTAAATAAAAATAAAAAAGAAGGTATTTTATTATACTAAAAAATATTTTGTAGAAGCTAAATTAATAACTAAATTTGCCACCGAAACTTCGGTGTGGTTTTGCTTGGATATAAGCATCCTGAGAATCATAATAAAAGTAAAAAAATGAAAAAAATAATATCTGTATTGTTTGTCGTTGTTCTTTTTTGTTCATGTAGTGATTATCAAAAAGCACTAAAAAGGAAGATGTAGCAGCAAAATTCGAAGTGGCAACAAAAATGTATGAAGCAGGAAAATATAGTAAAGCAATTCGATTGTTTGAACAACTTGCAACATCATATAGAGGGAAACCACAAGCAGAGAAGTTGTTTTATATGTTTTCACAATCATATTATAAAACAAAACAGTATTATTTAGCAGGATATCAATTTGAAAGTTTCGCATCAGGATATCCAAGAAGTGAAAAAGTAGAAGAAGCAGCTTTTTTAGGAGCTAAAAGCTATTCGATGTTATCACCAGTGTATAGTCTGGATCAAACGGATACTAATAAAGCGATAGATAAGTTACAGGCTTTTATAGATAATTATCCAAATTCAGAGTATTTAGCAGAAGCAAATGCAAGTCTAAAAGTACTGACTAATAAATTGGAGAAAAAAGCATATGAAAATGCAAAAGGATACAATACTATTTCAGATTTTAAATCAGCAATAGTTGCATTTGATAATTTTATTGGAGATTATCCTGGAACAGAATTCAAAAGAAGATGCATTATATTATAAATTTGATTCAGCATATCAGTTGGCAATAAACAGTATTTCTACAAAAATGGAAGACCGTTTAAAAGTAGCTAAAACTGCATATTCAAATTTAATGAAATATAAAAGTGATACTCATTACAAGGTGAAAGCTGACGAGATGAATGAGAGAGTTGAGAAAGAGTTACAAAATTTTACTAAATAAAATAAAGTCATGGATTTAAAAAAGACGAATGCTCCAGTAAATACAATTACCTACAATAAAACTATTATTGAAGAGCCTACAGGTAATGTGTATGAAGCGATAACTATTATGGCAAAAAGAGCAAATCAAATTAATTCTGAAATTAAAAAGGAATTGACTGAAAAGTTAGAAGAATTTGCTACCTATAATGATAGTCTTGAAGAAGTTTTCGAAAACAAAGAACAAATAGAAGTTTCTAAATTTTACGAAAAATTGCCTAAACCACACGCTTTAGCAGTTCAAGAATGGTTAGATGGTAAAACATACCACAGAAATTCAAATAAATAATATAGTACGATGTCAGTTTTAAACGGTAAGAAAATTTTACTAGGAGTTTCTGGTGGAATTGCAGCCTATAAAACAGCATCATTAGTACGACTTTTTATAAAAGCAGGTGCCGAGATTCAAGTAATCATGACACCTGCTTCTAAGGATTTTGTAACGCCACTTACGTTATCAACCCTGTCTAAAAATCCTGTGCATTCCACTTTCTTTAATCAAGAAGACGAGAATGAAAAATGGAACAATCATGTCGAATTAGGACTTTGGGCCGATTTGATGATAGTTGCTCCAGCTACCGCAAATACAATGTCAAAAATGGCAAATGGTACTTGCGATAATCTATTAATAGCAGCTTATTTATCGGCAAAATGCCCAGTTTACTTTGCACCAGCAATGGACTTGGATATGTATATTCATCCTTCTACTTTAGCAAGTTTTTCGTTGTTGAAGCAGTTTGGGAATACGATAATTCCTGCTGAGAGTGGAGAATTGGCTAGCGGTTTATCAGGAGAAGGTCGTATGGCAGAACCGGAAAATACTACTTCGTCGCTTTTTTAGAAGCTGATTTAGAAAAGGAGCTACCGCTTAAAGGTAAAAAGTTTTTAATTACAGCTGGTCCGACTTATGAAGCAATAGATCCTGTTCGTTTTATTGGAAATCATTCTTCAGGTAAAATGGGATTTGATATTGCATCAGAAGCAGCAAACTTAGGTGCTTCGGTGGTACTAGTTGCTGGGCCTACAAATTGTAAAGTAACAAAACATCTTAAAATAATTTCGGTAACATCGGCACAAGAAATGTATGATGCTTGCCATGATAGTGCTACTCAGATGTAGACTTAGCTATTGCAGCAGCTGCAGTTGCAGATTATAAGCCAAAAATAGTAGCCGCTCAAAAAATAAAAAAGCCTCAGAAGATTTTACTATAGAGCTGGAAAAAACAAAAGATATCTTATTGTCATTAGGTAAAATAAAGAAAAATCAGTTTTTAATTGGTTTTGCTTTGGAAACCGAAAATGAAATTGAGAATGCAAAGCTGAAAATTCAGAAAAAAAACTTAGATTTGATAGTTTTAAATTCTTTACAGGATGAAGGAGCAGGTTTTGGAGGAAAAACAAATAAAGTAACATTTATTGATAAGTTTTTCACTATTGAACCAATGGAATTAAAATCCAAAGAAGCAGTTGCAGCTGATATTTTAAATAAGGTGATAAAGCATTTTTATGAATAAAATACTTACTTTTTTGTTGTTTTTATCTTTTGGTCTCATACAGGCACAACAGTTAAATTGTACAGTAACTGTAAATTCACAGATGCTTCCTAACGCAAATCAACAAGTTTTTAAAACATTGCAGACTGCATTGAGCGAATTTGTAAATAATACAGATTGGACGGGAAGTGCGTTAAAACAAAATGAAAAAATAAACTGTTCGATGTATTTGACTATTACGTCAAATAATTCAGATCAGTTTTCGGAACAATACAAATACAATCTTCACGATTAATTTATAATTCAGATATTCATCTCCAGTTTTCAATTTCAACGATAAGGATTTGAATTTTAGATACACTGAGTTTGAAAATTTATTGTACAATCCAAATGTTTTTGAATCAAACCTTGTTTCTATAATGACATTTTATAGTTATATGATTTTAGGAATGGACGCAGATAATTTTATGCCGGCATTAGGAACTCCATTTTTTGAAACTGCTCAAAATATAGCAAACGTTGCTCAGCAAGGAGGGTTTAAAGGTTGGAGCCAGGCGGATGGGGTGCAACATCGTATTTCTTGATTAATGATATGCTTGCGCCGACATATAATGATCTAAGACAGGCGTGTTTATGGATACCATACAGGTTTAGATGTAATGAATCAGGATTTGAAATTGGCTAAAGAAAAAATTAAAGCTTCTTTATTACTATTAGGAAAACTAAATGCAACGAAACCCAATGCTTTTTTAACGCGAGTATTTTTTGATGCTAAAATCAGATGAAATTGTATCTATATTTTCAGGAGGTCCTAGTGTTTCTATAACAGATTTAGTAGAGAATTTAAATAGAGTTGCGATGAACTCTACCAATGGGGGCAGATTAAATATTAAGAATTCAGTTTGCGTCTGTCTATTTCCAAACTTATTATTACAAAAAAGAGATATGATTACTTCATTGTCAATAAAAAATTATGCACTGATTGAAAAATTATCAATTGATTTTTCAAAAGGATTTTCTATAATTACTGGTGAAACAGGAGCGGGAAAATCTATAATATTGGGGGCATTAGGTTTAGTGTTAGGTAAAAGAGCCGATTTGACTTCATTGAAAAATAAAGAAGAAAAATGTGTTATCGAAGCACATTTTAAGATTTCGAAATATAATCTTGAAGCTTTTTTTGAAGCCAATGATTTAGACTACGAAGATGATACGATAATAAGACGAGAAATTTTGCCTTCGGGAAAATCACGCGCTTTTATAAATGATAGCCCAGTAAACCTACAGGAATTGCAAGAGCTAAGTTTGTATTTGATAGATATTCATTCGCAGCAGCAAACACAAGAATTATCAGAAGAAAGTGTACAGTTTCAAATTATTGATGCAATTGCGGATAATTTGGAAGTAATTACGGATTATCAGAATATCTTAAAGAAATATAAGTCAGATAAAACGAAATTAAATGCACTGCTTAAAAAGCAAAGCGAATCTGCCAAAGAACAAGAGTATAATACTTTTCTTTTAAATGAATTAGTTGCAGCACAATTAAAATCAGGTCAGCAAGAAGAGTTAGAAGAAGAATTTGAAAAGCTTAACAATGTTGAGATTATCAAAGAATCAATAGATAAATCTTTGGCTATAGCCAATGAAGAACAATTTGGAGTAATTCAGAATCTAAATGAGATAAAAGCTTCCTTGTATAAAATTGCTCTTTTTTCAACAGATTATCAAGCTTTATTTGAAAGAATGACAAGCTTAGCAATTGAGTTTGATGATGTATCGGGTGAATTGCAAAAAGCATCAGAAAAACTATTGAATGATCCTGCGAACTCTGATTCTTATCAGTCAGAAATTGCAGGTTATTTAGCAATTGCAGAAAAAGCATCAAGTTGCTACAGTAGATGATTTAATTGAAATACAAACTAAATTAGAAAATTCAGTTTCTCAATTTGGGTAATATAGAAGAAGAAATAGCTAAGTTAACAGCTTCTATTGAGAAAAAAACAAGGTGCTGCCTCCCTAACAACAGGAGCATGTATTAACCTT
>NZ_JBXBAV010000129.1:0-10921 GCF_056783245.1 Flavobacterium sp. TC780
TTCTGACCTACTTCACTTAAGCTAATTGTTAGTGGGGAATTTACAATGTCAACTTCTTTAGTTTCCATACCTACGTAAGAAACTACTAGTTTGGTACTATTAGCAGGCATATCTATCACAAAATTACCATCAAAATCAGTAAGTACTGCAACCTTGCTCCCTTTTGCAAGTACAGTAGCTCCTGGTAAAGGGTCGCCTCTTTGATCAATTACTTTTCCTTTTACAACAGGAATAAATAAACTCTCAAACAATGAACTTGATACATTTATATCTTCAAAGCTACCTGCTTGAGAGCTATCCTTTTGTAATATAATTTGATTACTTACCTCTGAGTAAGTAATATTAAACGGTTTGAGCACACGATTAAGAATACTCGATAAAGTTTCATCATTTGCTTCAATACTCACTTTTTTATTCAGTTGAGTCATTCTTGAGTTGTACGAAAACTTAACTTTTGCTGATTTTTCAAGTTTAGATAACGCGTTATCCAAACTCAAATTCACAACGTCAATAGTTACTTTCGTGTCCAATTTCCTTTGTCCTTTCACACTATTTGCCATAGTGACACTTGAAAAGACAAATGCCAAGACAAACTGAAATAATGTTATTTTCATGATTCGAAAGAGTAATCGTTGTTTAACAACAGGTTTTTTCATAATTTTGGTTTGTTTAATTAATACTATTTACTGGGTATTGAGGAACATCACAAATTACTCTTTACAGAGAGCAATTTGATTTTATCTAAGCGTCGAGAATGTTACAGCATCTTCGGCGCTTTTTTTATATATCATTTTTTACATAAGTGTTAGGTTTTATTCACATCCATTAGATGTTATGATAATCTGATTTCCATTCATCTCATAACTAGTATTGTTACCAAGACTTTTACAAATAATTTTAAGTTTCTCTGGTAATGGCTGGTCACTTAATGAAGTTGTAAGATGGCAATCTTTAAGTTTTGAATGGGGAAAATCAATCTTTACCAAATATGCTTGTTCAATTGTTTTGAATATCTGGGTAACTGGAATATCAGTAAATTCGAAGCTTAACTGTTCAATATTACCTACAGAGTGCGCTAAAGACTCATCTAGTGTAATATCAGTAATCTTATTAAAAGTAAATCCCTGACGTACAAAACGTAAGGCTTGATTTGGTAATAAAACAACTTCTTTTCTTTTTGAACTCAAATTTGTAAGTAGTTCATTTGACCTTACTGTTACTTTCCCTGTACGAACAAGCACTTCAACATTAGGTTGGTCCGAATAAGCTTTAATCCTAAAGCTCGTTCCTACAACTCGTGTAACTATCTCATTGGCGAAGACGAAAAATGGTTTTTGTGGATTCTTACTAATTTCAAAAAAGCCTTCGCCAGATAGATAAACTTTTCTCTCGTTTCCTATAAATATTTTAGGATAACTTAGCTTACTGTTTGGCTTTAACAAAACAGAACTACCATCAGATAAAGTTATAATTTGTGATTTATTAGTATTATTGGTTTGCTCTACAAGACCTTCATGATTTTCATTTACAAGTTCTTTATAGGTAACAACTGTAGTATCTGTTTTTTCACTATCTACATAGTACCAACTAGCTACAAGTCCAAAAAACAAAACAGCAGCTGCCCCACTAAGCCAATAATTACTCCAAAATTTAAGTACAAGGGAGTTCGCTCCTTTTTGAGCAATTTCTTTTCTTTCAATCTTATTCCAAGTAGATTCTAATGCTAATTGAATATCTGATTGAGATAAAGTAGTCTCAGGAACATTCATTGCCAATAGCCACAAACGTGCTTCCTCTACTAATTTAGCGCGTTTAGAATCCTCTAAAGTCCATTCTTCCCAACGATCCAAATCTTCTTCAGATTTTACCCATGTCCGAAATGATTTATCAGCCAAAAAATCTTCTACTTCTGTATAATTGTTACGTTCTTGCATCTTAAAATAAGGGTTACAAAAACATAGAGGACAGTTTTTATTTTATATACTCACCAAATTATGATTTTTTTTACATTTAATTAAAAAAAATTAAAAAAGACCTGATGATAAGAGCAATAAAAGAGAAATATTGCCTTTCCATTCTTTACGAAGATTCAATAAAGCACGATGTAATAAATTGTTTGCTGATTGATAATTAACATTAAGCATAACTCCAATTTGTTCTACACTAAGCCCTTCGTTATATCTAAGATATAACGCCTCTTTTTGTCTTGCCGGCAAACTATTTAATAATTTATTAAGATGTGAAACTTTACCAAAAGTCTCTTCGTCAACAATAAGTTGTTGTTCTATCGAAAAATCAAATAAAAATTCAATCGAATCTATAGAAGTTGTTTTTCTAAAAATATGATCACGCTCATGAAGTCGAGCAATTCTCTTACGTACACTAGATAACAGATATGCTTTTACAACAACTGAATCATCTAAAGTTTCTCTGTATACCCAAATATCTGTGAATACATCCTGCACACAATCCTGCACTTTTTCATTAAAAGAAGGAAAAGCGAATTTCCATAACGAACCAAATGCGCATAATGTTTTTCAAAAAGTAATGAAAAAGCCTTTTCATCACCAGCCTTCAGATTATTCCATAGTATAGAATCATCAAGGATATCTACCTTAATTATTGTTTGGCTTTTCATAATTTGGTTTTGGTTAATTGGTAATTTTCAATGCAAACGTACTGACTTACAAGACAGTCGTAATTATCATTAAAGTTTTTTGGTTTAAGAATTTCAATGCTAACAAATAAAAACCTACATTTTATTTGTTTGATAAATTGATGTTCTACTGTATTTTTTAATTTATAAGCAGTAATCAATTTAACAAATAATTTTATTTTTATTAACATTTCAATGAGTTTCAATCTAGATTGTGTTACAACAATACGAATAAACACGCTTGTTTACAAAGCTTTACAACCCTAACTATTAGTGAACAGTTTAATAATAAATTCTATATATTAAACAAAAAATCTAAAAACACAAAAGTTAATTTTAACCTTATATTTAATGTTTTATTAACAAACATAAACAATTATGAATAGAAAAATAATTTATAATCACAAATTTTTAAAGAAATGTAACAATCAAAATGAAATTGCACTTTTTTATAGAATTTTACTTTTTTTGAGCATGTATATTAAAAATTCAATAACTTTAGGTTAATTTATTTCTTCTAATAAAAAAGCCAAAAAACATATAGACGATACCATTTATCATAAAAAAATAAACCATCTAACATTACATTTTTCACACTTAAAACACATTAAAAAACACAATATTCTTACAAAACATTAGTATTCCATCACATTAAACAAGAAAAAACAGCTTAATTTATACAGAATTTTTCCTGCAATATGTGCCTTTATTATTTTCTAACAACTTTAAAATTTTAATTATGACGTTTGAATATATAGAAATTGAAAGAGTAGAAAAACTTACCAAAAAAGATTTTATAGAAAACTATTATAAACCTCAAAAGCCAGTAGTTATAACTAATCAGATAGAAGATTGGCCTGCCTTCACAAAATGGAATTTTGACTTTTTAAGAGAAGTTGCAGGTGATAAAACTGTTCCTCTATACGACAATCGCAAAACTGATCATACCAAAAAAGTCAATGAACCCGATTTCACAATGACGATGTCTGAATATGTCGATATTCTCGAAAAAGGACCTACTCATTTACGCATATTTCTATACAATTTAATGAAAGATGTACCATCAATGAAAGATGATATGCGATGGCCAAAACTCGGGCTTAGATTAATAAAAAGTTTACCATTGGTATTTTTTGGAGGTCAAAATGCTAAAGTTTTTATGCATTATGACATTGATTTCCCTAATATATTCCACATCCATTTTCAAGGAAAAAAACAATGTGTCCTCGTTGATCCAAAAGAAACAAAATACATGTATCGCCTTCCCTATTCTTGGATTTGCAATGAAGATATAGATTTTGATAATCCCGATTACGAAAAATTTCCCGCTCTTAAATATGTAAAACCATATATTGCTAATTTACAGCATGGCGAAATGCTTTATATGCCCGAAGGCTGGTGGCACTATATGAAATATACTACTCCAGGATTCTCACTGAGCTTACGTTCCTTATCTGGCAAACCAACTAATGTAATCAAAGCATTTCTTAATGTAGCAGTCATACGCCATTATGATAACTGGATGCGAAAGCGTAAAGGACAAGCTTGGCTAGATTATAAAGACAAAGAATCCATTCGTAGAACAAATGCTTTATTGGAAAAACAATGATTAATCTTAAAAAAAACCTGCTACGAATTACACGATATTTTCACCATTAAGGGATTAATAAAAATTAAGTTTTATACTTAATAAAACTTAATTTCTTAATGGTTTAAATTTTATTTTGCAACAGCTTTACTTCGCATTCTTTGCGTATCCCGATAGCTATCGGGACTGCGTACTTTGCTGTTATTTTTTTTCAATCATAACTTCCTATCTACAATTCTAAAAGTAAGATTAATTCTTGGCAAGATATCTTTTGCAGTTTTAGGAACCTGATGCTGCCAAAAACTTTGCGTTGTTCCCCCCATTAATAAATATGATCCGTGATATAATGGTATTTCTAATTGTGGAATTTCTTTTTTAAATTTATGTCTTAGCTTAAACATTCGAGTCTCTCCAAAACTTACAGAGGCAATAATAGCATCTTTTCCAAAATTTTGTTCGCGATCACTGTG
This sequence comes from Flavobacterium sp. TC780, assembly GCF_056783245.1. Taxonomy (NCBI): domain Bacteria; kingdom Pseudomonadati; phylum Bacteroidota; class Flavobacteriia; order Flavobacteriales; family Flavobacteriaceae; genus Flavobacterium; species Flavobacterium sp. TC780. Next base: position 4,715 of record NZ_JBXBAV010000129.1, read on the forward strand.
CCAGCTCACTCCATCATTTCCATTTCTATATAAATTAAGTAAAACACTATTGAATTTTACTTGTGTCTCTGCCTCTACTCGCTCTTTTATTTGCAATAATTCAGGTGTCCAATCTGGACAATCAAGTGCAACACCAATATTAGTTTGATCTTCATACCAAGAAATCATTCTTGGTACTTTGAGTGATTTATCATAAATTTCCATTTCATATTCGCGCCATGATGTTGTGTTTAACAGTACATTATAATAATTATCTGATTCTTCTTTAGTAAAAAGAGAATCGCACAAAATTAATTCGGTATCAGGCAGATCAAAAACCTTTTTCCCTCTATTACCACTTGTAAAAATTTCGGTATCATTAAAAAGTAGCATGCTTCTTGAATTAAGTAAAACGAACTAATAATTAGTCTCTTTGTTTTTATTTAAAACAAAAATAGTATATATCGTCACAAATTTCATATATTTACTGTGATAAATTATCCCATTAACATATGTCGTTATTTTCTGAAAATATTAAGCACCTTAGAGCCCGAAAAGAGATTTCACAACGTGAAGTAGCCGAAGGCTTAAATATATCTCGTGATCGCTATGCCAAATATGAAGATGGAAAAAATTCGCCTCCACCAGAAATATTAGTAGCCATATCCCGGTTTTTTCATATTAGTATTGACATACTACTTTCTGTAGAAATGAAAAAGATTCCCATGGGTGAATTGCTAAAACTGGGAGATAATAGAATACTGTTACCTATTACGGTAGACCGAAATGGTGATAACCTAATAGAGATTATTCCGCATAAAGCTAAGGCTGGGTATCTTACTGGTTATGCCGACCCCGAGTTTATCGAAAACTTACAACATATTTCCCTTCCATTTTTAGGACACGGAAAACACAGGGCTTTTCCTGTAGAGGGAGATTCTATGCCCCCTCATGAAAATGGTTCTTTTATAGTTGGTCGTTATATAGAGAATTTAGGTGAAGTTCTTGATGGCAGAACTTATATTCTTATTACAAAAACTGATGGTATCGTATATAAACGTCTTAACAAAAACGGAAAAAATGATTTAATGGCACATTCTGACAATACCTTTTATCCGCCATATTTAGTAAAGGCCTCTAATATTTTAGAGATTTGGGAATATGTATGCAACATTGGTCGAAATGATAAAGAGCAAAAATCTTCAGAAATAGACGATGTTAAAACAATGTTTTTAGAATTAAAAAATGAAATTAAAGCATTAAAAAACAGGTAACTTTTTATTCTACCCCATTTTTCTCTTTAAAGTTGGGTATAATATATCACCAAATTCTTTATAGCAATGGGCTTGCTTAAAAAGTCGGTTACATACCGATTGCTTTTAATACGTTTTATCTCCTCTCTTACTAATGAAGACGAAAGAACAAATATTTGAGTTTCATGTCTTAAATCATCTGAAAGTTTATCATACTCGATAAGAAACTCAAAACCAGTCATTATTGGCATTTGAATATCAAGAAGAATAACTAGAGATTGATCAAAACTTTTACGATTTTCTACAATCCATTCGATTCCCTCTTTACCATTATTAACTGCATTTACATGTGTTACTTCAAGTACCTTTTTAAGCAGTTGTTTTATAACTAGCTTATCGATATCGTTATCTTCTATCAGCAAAAATACATATTTAGATTCCATGGTGTCGATACTATTTTTTTGGGAAACATGGTATTAACATTTATCTTTATCTCTTAAATATTTAAATCATATGCTTTATTATAATCTAGGTATTGCTACTACAAACTTACTTCCAATAGTAAATTCAGATTCTATTTCAATGTTTCCGTTAAGACTTTTTACTGCTTCTTTCAGTATATAAAGACCTAACCCTGAACCTTTATTACTATCAATAACATAGAACATTTCGAATATATGTTCCTTAAATTCTGGCTTAATACCAATTCCGTTATCTATTACTTCTATTTTATAAAAATTTCCTTCGATATAAGTCTTAATTAAAATACGCATTTCTGGCTTACTTTCATCTGCATATTTTATAGCATTAGAGAGTAAATTATTTATGATGATTTTTAATCTAAGACCGTCACTTTTAATTACATCAACCAAAATTTCAATATCTACAATAATACGATCTGCATTTTTTATGTGTGTATGCTGTATTATCGCTCCTTCAAACAAGCTTATTAAACTTATGGATTCTAAAACAACTCCTTTTCTTTTATTTTTAGAATAATCTATAATATCACTTATAAATTGATCTTGCTTAATTAAACTTAGTTTCATCAAATTTAATATTCTCTTATTTGACCTAAATCATCTTCCATTTGCGCAATCTCTATCAGCCCTTTGAGAGAAGTAATTGGAGATCTTAAGTCATGTGAGGCGCTATAAACAAATCTATCCAGTTCTTTATTTGCAGGAATTAAATTTTCATTCTTAGCTTCAACTTCTTTTTTTGATATTATAATCTTTTTTACCATTATCGAAAAATAGATGCAAACGCTACTAACAATTATTAGAATAAAAATAATATTCGTAAATATCAATTGATCTTTAATTGCGCGTGTTCCTTCTCCTAGCGTATCCGAAAATTTGCGTTCATTTATTGTTAATTTATCACTTATTACACTAATTAAATTAAGAATACTTTTTTATCGGCCTCATTTAAACTACCCGTTTTTATTTTTTTATCAATAGTTTTTCCAATCTCAGCTAATTGATTAACTAAGTTATCTGCCTGTTCCCACTCATTAATAGCTTTTGCTAAAAAAGAAACGGATTTAAAATTCCTAAACAGCCAAATCATATCGTCTAAATCCTTTTCATGATTTCGACCGTCTCTTAATCCTTTTTTAATACTATTGATATCTCCATTACTTAAAAGCAAAATTCTGGCAATCCCATCACCTTGAGGAACTTTTAATTCTTCCAGATATAATTTCCACTGCTCTTCATCTTCTGTATACAAATATGTTATAAGATGTCTTACTGCATCTTTCTGCCCTTTGAATAATGTGACTCTCCATTAACATACGCTCTGTTTGCAGATAAAATCTTAACTGTAAAAAAATTAATAAAAATTAATAATGTACATGATAAAAAGACTATTAGTAAAAGAATGTAAACATTTGGGAGCTTTAGGTTTTCTATAATTTTGGTTTTCGGCATATTGTAAATAATGATTATGGGCATATTTATACCAAGTCAATTAAAATTGATTTAAATTTAAGCATTTATTAGATAATTCTAACAAAAAAAATAAAAGCACATACATTATTTTAACAAGTTTAACTTTATTTATAATATTAATTTAATCTCTGGGTCAAAAAAATTACACACTGTAAATCAGCACATCAAGTAAAATTCGCTTCAAAAATTAACATTTTATTATTATTCTACTTAACCTATAGATTTTATTATATCAAATTCTGAGTTACCTTTGCACAATAATTTAAAGGACTAAAGTAAAAAAGCACATTTAGTTGGCTTTAATTCTTCAAGAATTAAATATTTACTTTATCTTATTAATGATTACAAATAGTAAGATATGATAGAATTAAAAAATATAACCAAGAAGTTTTACAAGGCTGGAAGGGAAATTACAGCCCTTAATAATGTCTCCCTTCATGTACCAGAAGGGAAAATTTTTGGTGTAATTGGTACTTCAGGAGCAGGAAAGAGTACACTTATACGCTGTATTAACTTATTAGAAAAACCAACATCTGGTGATGTAATCATTGGAGGAAAGTCTTTATTATATCGTTCTAATTCTGAATTAGCACAAGAAAGAAGACAAATCGGAATGATTTTTCAACATTTTAATTTGCTTTCATCCAGAACTGTTTTTGGAAATATTGCTTTTCCGTTGGAACTAGCCGGAGTTTCTAAAGACGAAATAAAAAACAGAGTAAAAGAGTTACTAGAGCTTGTAGGCCTTGAAGAAAAAGTAAATGATTATCCTGCTAGTCTTTCTGGCGGCCAAAAACAACGTGTTGCTATTGCAAGAACTTTGGCCAATAACCCTAAAGTATTACTGTGTGACGAAGCTACAAGTGCTTTGGATCCAGGAACTACAAGGTCTATTTTAAATTTACTAAAAGACATAAACAAACGATTAAATATTACAATATTACTTATTACTCATCAAATGGAAGTTGTAAAAGCCATTTGTGATGAAGTTGCTGTAATTAGTAAAGGTGAACTAATCGAACAAGGAACTATTGGTGAGATATTTGCTAATCCAAAGCATCCTTTAACAAGTGAATTTATCGCATCATCATTGCATATTGAAATTCCAGAAATATATCAAGAACGTCTTTCTGTAGTTTATAAAAAAGGACTGAATCCTTTATTGCGATTAGAGTTAAATGGTAAATCGGTAAACGAACCTATCCTTACCCAAGCAGCTAGAAAATTTAATGTTAATGCCAATATTATAACTGCACAAACTGCATTTGCCGGCGATGTCAATTTTGGAATTCTTATTGTAGAACTTTCAGGTGATGAAAATGAGCAAAATCAAGCAATTAACTTTTTTAAAGAAAAACATATAAAAACTGAAATATTAGGCTATGTCTGAATCTATTATAACATTATTATTAAAAGGTACATTAGAAACCATTACAATGACCTTACTTTCTGGCTTTTTCGGTTTTATTTTGGGACTTCCAGCAGGTATATTCCTATTCCTGACTCGAAAAGGGCAAATTATGGAGCATGTTACATTTAACCGAATTTTATCGGTTATAGTGAATATATTTAGGTCTATTCCTTTCATCATTTTAATTGTCTGGATGATTCCTTTTACAAGAGCATTAGTAGGAACTTCTATTGGAGTTAGTGCTGCATTAGTTCCTCTTAGCATAGGAGCAGCTCCATTTATTGCACGCTTGGTTGAGAATAGTCTTTTAGGATTGCCTTCAGGACTGATAGAAGCAGCGAGAGCATTAGGTGCAACACCTTTTCAGATTGTTTACAAGGTATTATTGCCTGAAGCACTTCCTTCTATTATCAATGCCGCATCAATTACACTAATCACACTTGTAGGTTATTCAGCAATGGGTGGTGCTGTAGGTGCTGGTGGTTTAGGACAAATTGGATACCAATACGGATATATTGGTTATGACGCTACAATCATGAATATAGTATTGATCCTTCTTGTTGCGCTTGTATTTATAATACAATTTGTTGAAGATGCGCTTTCAAAACATTTTGATCACAGATAAAAATAATTTTAATTTTAAAATAAAACCATGAACACAAAAAATAAATTTTCAATATTACAGGAATACTACTACTTACATTAGTATTTGCCAACTGTGGAAAAGACAAAAAAAATGACCCTAATCATATTAAAGTTGGAGTTGCTGCAGGACCAGAATTTCGCGGTTGCCAAGCAGCTCAAAAAGTGGCTAAAGAAAAATACGGACTTGATGTAGAGCTAATAACATTTAACGATTATGTAGTTCCTAACGAAGCATTAAACCAAGGAGATATAGATGTAAATGCATTTCAGCATAAACCATATCTTGACGAGCAATCTAAACAGAGAGGATACAAACTAGCTATTATCGGGAAAACCTTTGTTTATCCTATAGCTGGTTATTCTAAAAAAATAAAATCTCTTAGCGAATTACAACCAGAAAGTACTATTATTATTCCTAATGACCCAACCAATGGTGGCCGTTCGTTACTATATTCCGAAAAAAACGGACTTATAAAGCTTAAAGACGGTGTTGGACTTTTGCAATAATAGTAACGAACGGCCGCCCATTGGTTGGGTCATTGAGAGTAGTCATCGCTGCTTTCTGGTTGTAATTCGCTAGATTTTATTTTTTTAGAATAACCAGCTATAGGATAAACAAAGGTTTTCCCGATAATAGCTAGTTTGTATCCTCTGTTTCAAGTACTCATATGGTTTATGCTGAAATGCATTTACATCTATCTCCTTGGTTTAATGCTTCCATTAGGACTGCAGTAATCGTTAGGACCTAGCTCTACGTGAGTCCATTATTTTTCTTTAGCCACTTTTTGAGCTGCTTCAGGCAACCGCAAATTCTGGTCTTGCAGCAACTCCAACTTTAATATGATTAGGGTCAGTAATTATTAAGCAGTAGTCTCCTACTAAGTATTGAAAATTTATTTTTTGTGTTAGTGGTTTTATTTTAAAATTAAAATTTTATTTTTATACTGTAGATCAAAATGTTTTG
>NZ_JBXBAV010000130.1:0-11035 GCF_056783245.1 Flavobacterium sp. TC780
AAGGTTAATACATGCTCCTGTTGTTAGGGAGGCAGCACCTAGGCGTAATGGCTGCTTATCAATTGGTAATGTCAACGGTATTGCACCCTCTATAACTATTGCTTTATTATTCCACATTCTGTATTCAAATTGGATGTCTAAACTGTTGTCAGTAATTTTTTTACTGTCATGCATAATCAGAACCTGAGAATAATCTTTTGAATGCAATGTTTTGAACGCAATGTTTTTTGTGAATTTTTTAACTTCTTTATTATCAATTATTTCTATGCTAGGAACACCTACAATAATTGTATACTTAATTTCTTCCAATGGCATTTTAGGAATGTTAAAAGGTTCAGGATTACGAACTAAAAGCGCTACAATATCTCCAGTATTGGTGTCGATAATGCGATTGATTTCAGTGCTTTGAGCCGGATCAAGAGGAGATAATTTTAAGATTCCCTCGATAGCACGATCAAATGGATGTTGGTATTTTAATGCCATTGAATCACTTAGCGTATCTTCTTCTCCAATAATTATGTTGTTTAAAGCTGTAATTTGATCATCACTTAAATTTAGTTTTACATCAAATAGCGCCTTACGTGAATTAACGACAAGTCCAGTATTATCTTTTTCTCCAATCTCATAGCTTTGTACTTGTTCTTCAAAGTTTCTGTAACGTGAGGTTTGGAACCCAAATTGATGTACAAGAACATTTTTACCTTTATTTTCGTCTAGATTTTGGCTAGTATCAAAATAATTATTTGCTAAAAGCGTATACAATTTTGAAGGTTTTAAATCTGTTAGCTTTACACTATAACCGTACGATTTTGGTTGTATAGGATCTCCAAGCGTTACTTCACATTCCATTTCAGGTTTTGAATTGATAAAATTATTTAACAATTTTATGCCTAAAAAGCAATGGTCAGTATCACTTACCCATTCTTCCCCTTTTTTCATTTTTTCGACTTTAGGATATTTGGTTATTTGGTCTTGTAATGGATACGGAATAAGCAAGTCATTAAGAGGATCTTTAATAATAAGGTTTAAAGCGCCTGCCAGCTTTGGTCTAGAAGTCTCATAGTTTTCCCAATCTTTGAACATATGATACGCATAAGGGTTTGTAAAAAATAATGAAACCTCACATTGCTTATTTCCATAAAAAACAGGTTTAGATTGTAATAAACTTCCATCGGCATTAGGGTAAGAACGGTTGTAATCTATATACTGCCTTAAAGATGTTAATGGTGATTTTGCCAAATCGGTTAATTCGTTTTTTGGAGCAGCTGGTGTTACAGGATCAGCAACAGGAAAGTGACCTATAGGCCCTAAAGTTTTAAAAACCATAATAGTATTTAAACGATGTTTCATTTTTATCATCTACAGTATCCAGTAATTCAAAGTCTAAACAATAGGTGGTATTTGGTCTCCAAATAGGCTGAACAGTATTTTGAATAGCTTCCCTCATAGCTTTATTATTTTCTTCTACATCTTCAAAAGAAGGTATGGTTGTATTATGAAAGTAACTTTCTTTAGTTAACCAATCGATGCTTTGTATAAAAGTAGTGTACTCTAATTCTTCATTTTCGGTATTACTTCCTCTCGAGCAGATTACACTATTTACAGTAATTAATTTTGAAGTTCTAGTTCCTCTTGTATAGCTTAAGTTTGTATCAGTATTAAGCTCAATTAAACTAGTAGTTCCATTTGTTAAGACTAAGTTTGATGATGTTACTTCAACTTTCTTTATTGGATATAATGCGCAGTTATCGAATAGATCATTAAATAGAGAGAAATAAATGCCTCTTTCATTCGGTCTAGAAGAAAGCATTAGGATTTCATTAGCTACTGGATCGTTTTGAATAGTAATTATAGACGCATTATCTGTTGTACTATTTCTTTTGATTAATCTTGTAAGCCCTAATGTAGAATTGAATACAAATAAATAATGTTCATTATAAGCCAGAATTGAGTTATCGGTTAAGGTATTATTTGATAAAGAAATAGCCGAGTCAAAAATTGCATCGTTTTTAACTATCTTAAGAGAGGTTCCATTAATTTGAGCTATACCAAATTTCTCATCAGCTAATTTAAGCGACATTAAAATTGTACCATTTGCAACGATTGCATCAGTAATTTCGGTGACAGAGGCATCAGAAACTACTTTTGTATCAGTTACAGTTATAGCTTTAGTAGCTGTGTTAATGCTAATATTAATAATTTTTTTATTTTTTGTAATTAAGCTAAATTCAGTACCACTATGCTGAAGTATTTTAATTGCTATTTCACTGATTTTTGTACGATGAATAATAGTACGATCACTTCCGTTAATCCAGTTAATTTGAGTTCCATCAGTTACTGTGTTAATCCAAAGCAGTTCGTTGTTATCCAGAGGTAATAATTTGTTAAAACCTATAGAATAGGTACTTAGGTATTGCATTCCAAAATTCTGATTCAATTCAGAATCAAGTTCAATAATGGCTGTTGAAGCCATCGGATTTTGGCAGCCTACAACAAAATCATAGTCAATAATTGCTTCTCCAATTCCTTTACATTGTTTAGCATCCATGCCTTGAGTAAGGAACAAATTGCCATTGACTACTTGCATTGAAGTTACCACACCATTTAACAAACGCTCTCTTAATACTCTTCCATTAACATCAATTTGAACAATAACTGTTGTGTTTGGTTGTGGATGGAATGAAATAAGGTAGGTGTTATTAAATTTAAAGACTTTATCAAATGCATAAACGGCTTTTCCTTTATATCCATAAAAACGAGTGAAAGAGCGTGTAGTAGGAGTACCAATAGGAGTACTATTACCAGCATTTATTCGTAATTGTGCTAATTCTGCAAGTAACGAATTGTATTTTGGCATATCACTTGGAAAAGAAATAGAGATTACTCCCTCAGCGTCAGTATAGGTTTTATCAAATAGTGCTGCAAGTTCATTTCTAATTTCTAAAATGCGTTCTGTATTTGCAGATAAAGGAATAATTACTATTTTATCAATTTTAGTTTTTGAAATAGGATCACTATTAGCATCAAATAGAGTTGCACCACTTCGTAGTTCCTCTTTAGAATATGTTAGTTCCTCGGAAGCCGTTGTTTGAAAAGGATTTTTTTTCAACAAAATTTTTTCATATTTAATGAGATTTGTCTTTTCTTCGATAATAGCAGTGTAGGCTATTATTTTTACATCTTTTGCTCGAGTGGTAAGTTGCAAAGTAGGCTCAATAGCCGATTTTGGGAATATAATTTCTAACTGATTGTAGTTTTTAAACGATAAAGACTTTCTATAACCAAAAGTGTTGTTCTCTCCTGTAATAGTCATGAAATCACCACCCTCAAGTTTATTTTTTTCAACAACATCGGGAAGATCTCCTATGAGTTTAAAAAAGAGACCATTGATTTTTTCTGCCTCATATTGCATAGGTTTATAAAAGCGTTTTCCAATTCTTTTATTAAAGAAATCGATATGCTCTCTTTTTATCTCATCTGATTTACAAAACAATTTAGATGGAGTAATTCCGTATTGTTCCGGAACATACCAACCCGGTTCTCCAGCACTTAAAAATGAAAATGGATTGGTTGCTAAAACTCGGATACTATCATATTGATCAATTACTTTTTGCCATTGTGCCCATGGTAATTTCCCAACTTTTTCCCTGTCTTTTTGTTCTACAACAGCTTCAAACGGATGATAATCCTCCCATTTATTAGAAGTATCATTCCATGATTTTAACCCAATTGATTTAATCGAATATTGATGCTTTACCTGACGTAATGGTTTACCTGAACGACTGGTACTTTCTGGAGGCATCAAATCGGTATAATTTTTTGCATCACCAGTAAAACCTCCAATTTTGGTCTTTAAATCTGGATTAGGCAATAATCCTTTAGCCATTTTAATGTCGATGAAAGTATCTAAAGGAATTACTTTTGTAATAGCATTGCCATCAGGAATTGTGCTAAAATAATTAAGAGGAAATGCCTGATTTGTTAGCATATGTACTCCTTTAACCGATTCAGAAGTTCTGTTATCCTGTGCGTCTCCATGTGTTCCCATAGGAAGTGGGCTATAAGGAGTACGGTCAATTATTCTGTTTATATCCCATTTAAGCTCAATTGTAAACTTCTTACGTACCTTAATAAAACCAATTTTTAGACGTACACTTAATTGTATTTCAGCATAAATTAAAAACGGTTTAAATGACTCGACAGAGAATATAGTGTCTAATCCAATTTCTACTTTTACAATCCAAATTTTAATCTGAATTCCTCCACCAGCAGCAATGTAACCACCCATTTGTGGACGCTTGAACGAAATTTTCCCTCCTAATTCAAGATAAGCCCACATTTTTACTCTGGCAGGTCCAAAACTTCTATCTACTTTATACTCTAATCTAGCACCAGCTTCAATTCCCTGAGCAGAAAGCATAATAAAGGCTTTGGCAGTGAATAGATTTAATATTCTAGCCTCAATCGGATCTTTTCTTGATCCAATATTAACATACCAGGGTTTTTGATTTTTGAAGAAAAATCCAGCCTCTAATAAAGCATGTAATTTAAAAATTTCCCCGCTATCTTTAGGAATACTAAAGTCTGCTCCAGCAGCTAATTCTAATGAATCATCACCAAAAGCAACCATAGCAAAAAACGGAGGGTTGCTAGGATCATCTTCAATAAGTCCTAATCGTCCAGCAATAACGTTTAATCCAGCTTCAATATAAAATAAGGTAGGCAAAGATAATAACATCATTGCGCGAAGAGACAAGACGTGTCCGCCATCAGCAACAGTCCCGAAGGTAGCTCCAGCTCCAATAGAAAATGGAGAGTCATATTCTAAAGATTCAGGTGGTCCGGTGAATTTTTCTAAATTTATTCCAGGTTTTGGATGTTTGTAATATTCGTACCATGATTTGTCTTTAGTTAATCTTGCTGCTTCTTTGGTTGCTATATATCTATATCCTAATAAACCTCTAAAAGCAGAAATGGAAAGGAATCCTAACGGAATAGGAGTAGGAAGATCAACATGAGCTTCTACCAAAAAGGCAGGGTATTTAGGCATGAAGCTCATATCTACACTACCAGAAATTTTTGCTTTTGGTAATTTTAAAGAAACTTTTCCTGTAAATTTTTGAGAGACTCCAGGTTGAGGTAGAGAAATCATTCCGTTAATAATAGCCATCGCAGATGATTTAGAGGCTGATCCAGGAATTATTAAATCGACTTCGATGGTTTGAATTCTTAAAAAGTCGTCCTCATAGCCTTCTTCAGTGCAATAGTAATATTTAACACCTTCTCCACGAGCATCTACACCTAATGGATTGATACTAATAGCACCATCAAATCCCCAAAAGTTATATTTACGGTCATTAATTTGAGTAGATCCAAAATTAACGTTAGAAATCGTCATTTTAACTGCCCCAAGGTCTAAAGTTCGATTCAATGGTATTGGAATAGAACCACCTTCAACCTCGATATTACCATCACTGTAAATACGAAGTTTTTCGATGTCAATTCCTTGACCCTGCATGATCTTATTCATTATTGGGTTTGGAAACGAAACATAACATGAAGTTCCTACATAAAAATCTTCATCTTGCTTCCCTAGTTCGAAACTAAAGAAGTCAAATTGTACAAGATTAAATAAAGTGGCTGTTGGAGCACTTTCTTTTTCAAAAGAAGCGGTAAGATTAAAATCACCGTCATCGTATAAATGGCCTTCAAGTGTTGCGTGGAAAGAACTGCCGTCTAGGTTTTTTAATTTATTTATAATTAACTGCCCTTTAATGTTTGATCCAATAACCTTGTTTTGTTTGAAAGAAATATCAAATTTATTGAAGCCAATTTCAAAACCGCGGCTAGGAGAACCAATTTTTTTCCAGAGTGTATTTTTATCTTCAAGTTTCGATAAAAATGCTTGATAATCTTTAGCCTTATCAAAAGTATAAACAGTAGACGGAGTAACAGATGAAGATACTAATGTAGACTTAGTTGTTAATGTTAAAGGATAATTAAATGGATATGGCAAACTGCTGATAGCATTTAATTCTTGTAAATAAACAAGTAATTCGTCGTAATCTGCAATTTGTTTTATTTCTACAACATCAGTTTCTTCGTTCTTTTCGAACATTATAAGTGGGTAGGCAAAATCGAATTTGTCACCAAAATAACTAAAAACACCAGTAGTTACGGGAGCCGTTTCCAGATAGATGTCTCCAGAAAGCCCGCCGGTTCCTATCAATAGATCTGATGCGCCAATTCTTAATGTTGTGGACGTGCTTCCTTGGCCTTCTTTGTCAAAATCATGAAACCATTTTGAAGGTAAGGTTACTGATACAGCACGGGCATATACTCCAATAAAATCATCAGGTCTGCCATCCGCTGTAGCTTCAGGAATATTTGTTTTTTTACTTAAATCCAGTTTTAAAGTGTCTAATTCAAGGATCATTCCGGTATTACCAATCATTGCATATTTAGAAGGACTTAAAGATCCCCCTAATTCAAATTGATATCCAATTCCAGCTTGAGTATCAGCAGAAAGTAGTGCTTGTGCAAATCTAAATTGTGTTTTAGGATTTGGATTCGTAGGGTCTGTATATGGAGATCCATTGCTAGTTACAGGTTTCAAATATGAATTTGGAAACTCAATAGCAGCACTCAACTGTAGTGTTACCCTTGCTTTTGGGGTAATGATATTTTTGATATAGCTGTCAATATCTTCAGGAATCAGGCTTTTGAAGAAGTTTTTTACATTGTTGATAGAATTTTCTACGCTTGATTCATCCAAAATGTAAAATAAAAATACTGCAATTGAAGCCTCATCGCTAAATTGGTTTTTAATAGCTAAAACTAATTCTCTAGATTTGTTATTTGAAGAAGGAACCGGGATAGTTAAGCCAAATTCAGTATTAAAATCATTTACAAACTGTTCAACTTTTGTTAGATTATCACTTTTTGGAGTAACAAAATTGTTAATGATTAATGTTACAACTTCTTCTTCCGATACATTTAAAATTTGTAATCCAAGTTCAAAAAAATCTTTGGGAGAATAAGAAAAATTTTGAAGATTGAAACTTCTTAGATATGATAAAACTAACCACTGATACTCTACAGTAACAGGAAACGATGATATTGTTGAATCAGTACTGTCAGGATTAAGAATTAAAAACATTTCTGTTCCTGAATCTGAAACTGTAATCTTTGGTTTGAAACGATTGACAGGCCATAAAAACCGGATTCGCCTCTTGGACTAATATTTGCTTGGAAATCTTTGATATAGATTTTGTCAAATAGTAGCTTAATTCCATCTTTTATGAACCCTAAAGCATCTGGAAAATCATCCAAACTTACTACAGTCGACAACGAAGGGTAATATTTTTGAGTGGTAGGTGTTGGCATTTTTATTATTGTTTAATTCAAATTATTATTTAATTTTTTGTTGCTAGAATTAAAAAAACGAATCAAAATTTTACTTTTTAAAAAACTTGTAAAGTGGTATTGATTTACGGTTAATTCTATTTAATGTTTTCCTTTCTTAAGGAAAAGGAGAATTAGTTTTATGTTTCATTTAAAAGATGATGTAATTAAAATTTCTCATAACGTTTTAGTAGAGAATGTTCTTCTTATCCCTGTTTACTCTGATCAAAAAATCAAATAAATTGAACTTTTTAAGCCCATCTATTGGTTTGTTCTTAGCAAATTTGATCGATTTTTGAGTAGAAAAAAAACAATTGTTCGTTTGCTTTACAACTATGTAAAGTAGTTGTAAAGGCATGTAAAGTCACTGTTCACTTGTTTTTCAAGATTATCTACGATAGTCTTTATCTTTTTAAAATGAAAGTACTGTTGAATGAAAAAGGGAAAGTTTTAAGTGGTCTACAAATTGTCTTTGATAGTTGTTTCTTTTGAGAAATATTGTAGAGATTAAATACAGGAATTTTTTCTTATCAATTTAAATTGAAAGAATTTTTATTATAGTATTCTTGATTGAGAATTTCCCCTCTAGAGGATAAAGTGTTTAATTAACCTCTCAGGATATATGGATGAAGTAAAAGGTCTGAGAAGTTAATCATCTAAAAAAGAATTATCTTTTTTAGATGATTAAAATTATGGACTGAATTGTTTGATTGTTTTATGATAAGTGCATAAAATGTCAAAAGGCTTTCTTTATGTAGAAATATTTAAAATAATCAGTAAGATTCGCCTGGTATTTTTTGTATATTATTACCCTGATATGTTTGAGTTTTATTTTTTTTTTAAGTATAGAAAGATTTTCTTGTGTATGTTAAAATCTAAGTAATATGAAAAAAGTACAAGAGATCTTAAAATCATTAAAACTTTTGTTTTATTGAAACTACATCAATTGCTGTTCTCCTTCGGATAGGATTTCGCCTGTTTTAGCGTTGATTATAATGTATTTAAAATTACCTTCAATAGTGTTTATATCATATTTTATCTTGTAAATAAGTTTGCCACTTTCGTTGTCAATTCCTCGATTAACAGATCTATCTGATTTACCATCATTTAAATTTATATTATGAGTAATTTTTACTTTTTCAATCAAATCGTAAACAGAAAAAGGAAAGTTCTCATCTTTATTTATTTCTTCAACAATTTCTCCATTTTCGTTATATTTTCTATAAATACCAATTGGCGAATTATAAAAATAAGTTCCTGATTTAATCATTATATTATTTTTTTTATTATAAATAATATAATTATAAATTGATTCATTTTTTTTTCGTTTACTTTCAAAATATGTTTCACCTTGATCCCTTAATTCAATAATAGTATCATTTTCATTTAATTGTATTTTTTGATTTTCCATATTTATTTTTTTTATTTTTTTTAAATAACTGTTGTTAATTTTCTTCATAACAATAGTATTTTTTTTTATACTTTCTTCTTTTTGCCCATTACATCCTATTAAAAAAGCACAGACAATACTAATTACTATTCTATTCTTCATTACTATAGTTTTTAATGTTATTATGCATTATTTTCCACTGCCACTGCCAGAGACTTTTTCTAATGTCATGATTATAACTCATAATATTATCAGTTGCTCGTTGTCTATCAAAAGCAGTTGAACCTGTACCAGCATATGGATATGTATATTTTTGATTTGAGTCTTTAATAACTCCATCTGCATGTGAGTGAAATAATCCTAATCCATGACACACTTCATGGGCTAATGTTGTATCTGATCGATTATTATACATACATGCACTATGTTTTCCTATAGCTTGTGCATTTCCCGACAGCTCCCTTTGATGCTAAATCAAAAGCATAAATTCTAAAATAATTTTTGTATTTCTTATCAATTATATCTTTCAAATAATCTTGTTTTTCGTCATATTCTTGCTCTGGTGTAGCAGGGTATATTTCATAAATTTCACCGATGTCACTAATATATTCACCTGTCGTTTTAAATTTTTCATCCGCTCTAATGAAATTTAAATCTGGACCTTTTTCAATATCGGCAAAAATATGTGCTTGATATAAAACGTATTTTAAATTTGCTATTTCAGTTGGACTGATTGTAGCGACTTCCTTAGTTTCATCACCTTCAATATCGGTTGTTGCTTCTATTAAAACGATTTTTATTCTTTCTCTATTTTCAATAGCATTTTTACAAACTTTTATTATACCTGCTAGTTTTGTTTTTGGTAATTCTCCTTCCCGTTGTGAAGATGCTATAATTTTAATGTACTTATTTGTTTTTAATTCTTCATTGCAAAATATTTGGATGTCAAAATCTTTTATACCAATATTTAAATTTATAGGTAAATTTGCAGTAATTTCAAATAAGTTAGTATCATAATCTAGTCTAATTTGGTTAGATTCTCATAAATTTCTATAGTAGCAGTTAAATTCGCTCCATATGGAGGATCTATTAATGCTGTTGAAGTAGTTGAAGGATAGATATTTAAATAAGGTACATAATAAAGATTATTTTGTTTTGTTGTTATTCTAATATACTCTCTTTTTAAACCTTGAAAAGCTTCTTCTAAGACCATAGCCGTACTTTTTAACTGAACAAATTCCATTCTAAACCCACTCATGTTTTTATATCCATTTAAAATACTTTCTTCGTATCCCATTTCTATTCCTTTCGATAATCTCATCCAATCAAAACCAAAGGCTTCTACAGTATTATTTTTGGGCTTAAAATTGACAACTGCTTGGGCAAGTTCTTCGACGAAATTAAATTTTTCAGAGAACTCTTTTGTGAAAAAATAATAGCCATCAACAGTATATACGTATACTTCATTTTCTGCTGATGGGTAAACAATTTTATAATTCACACCCCAAAATAAGTCAAATGTTTCAACTTTTACACCCAACTTATATTTTTTAAAGAGGCTTTTTTGAGTAATATTAGTATCGTCTAAATGAAAATATATATTTGCGCTAGATTCAGGAATATGATTTGTTGTATCACTAGTCAGACTATTAAAAACAACTTTCTTATAATCATCATTCATTAGTCCTAACTGCATAAAGTTAGTAATGTTGCCCTCGGTTTCAAAATTTATAAGTTGTAAGGTTTTGAAAGGTCTATTATTATCATCATCATCATTTACTTGACCCTTCCAAACTTTATAATCTTTGTTGCCATATTCAAATATTCCATAATCATCGTTTGTTTGTATTGTGCTGTATTTAATATCAACAGAAGAAGTTGGTTTTAAATGCGGATCTAAATTACCTTCTGAGTCGAATTTTTTTAATATATATATTTTAAATAAATCATCAGCAGAAGATTGATTCTGAGGATTAATGTATGGAATACTTGTATAATGCAGATTACTGATACTAGACTGACCATCTATATATCTATTTTTTGTTTTACGCTTTTCACTTCCAGATTTTCTTATGTTTTTTTGTGAAAATTGATCGTTTACTTTTATCAAATGGTCAATTTTTACAGGTCCGAAGAAATCATTAAAATATTCAACTTCTTTTTCTTCATGATTAATATAAATAAAAGTTGCAATATTTTTAAGGTGCTGCCTCCCTAACAACAGGAGCATGTATTAACCTT
>NZ_JBXBAV010000131.1:0-16432 GCF_056783245.1 Flavobacterium sp. TC780
GCATATAAATACGTCCGTATTGTTCTAATTCTTCTGAAAACTCAGTGATTAATTCAGCATGATGTTGCGGTTCAAAATAGCGTAATGCATTTTTTAATGCCAATTTTTTTTCTTCAGCCGAAAGAATTGCTTTTCGTTTTGGCGCGTGATTTATAGTTAAATCGTATATTTTTTTTGGAGGTAATATTGATGGGATTCCTTGTTGAATTTGTTCTTGGAAAGTCATTTTTTAAAGGTGCTTAGTTGCTAAGATTCTAAGTTGCTAAGGTATTTTAGCTAGATTAACAACGGATTAATTTTTTGTTCTTTAGATTATTGTCGACCTGCTGGGGCTCAAATTCTAATTGATAAATTCTATTTCTATAAATATTGAATCCTAACGAATTTATTTTTTTAGCCTTGTAAAGGCGTAATATTCATTGAAAACAATACGATTAGTTGGTAAAAGCTCCATAGAAGCGAAATACTATCAATGCAAATTCAATCTGAAATAATTATCTCATTTTCAAATTGACTCATTGACACATTTTCTAATTAAAAGCTAGGGATACCGGATATCCGACCTATGATAGGATTTGTGGATGGTAATCCTATATTTTTGTGAACAGATATCCATATTTTTATATTTAAAGGTTCAAGGATTTAAATGTTAGAAAGATTAATTAAAAAGAATTATCTTATTTTTTAATTGAGATATTTCCTAATTGTCTTATTTTAAAGATTCGGAAATTTAAAGATTTAAAAACTTGTTTCAAAATAATTTTGGACTTCTTACCATTTTAAACTTTTAGAATAATTTAAAAATAGCATTATCTAGTTTTTAAATTAGCACATTTTTAAAACAATCTTAATTTTTTTATCTCTCCAGTTTTCTTATCATAGCCATAAGGACAATGGCGACAGCCACTTTTACAACAATAGCCCCTTTTTAAATGGTGTTTTTCGGTAAAACATTTATATCCTTCGGGGGTGTAATAAAAATCTTCGCCTTCGATTAATTTATTTTCCTTATTTTGTTCATTCATAACCCTGAATTTGGTAAAAAGCTATTTTTATCTTTAATTTTAAGTAAATTCGGTTGATTATGTTTTTCTTTGTGTAGAAGTAATTTACTAGTACAAATTTATAATTTTTACAGCGAATGTTTTTGATTATTGCTAAATATTTAATTCCGAAAGGATATCGCGGGATGACTGTGTTTCCGTTTGTGTTGATGAAATACCCTTCGGATAAAAAAAATGAGGTTTTTATTAATCATGAAAAAATACATCTACGTCAACAAATAGAATTACTGATCTTGCCTTTTTTCTTTGGTATTTAATTGAATATGTAGTGCGTTTATTTCAATATAAAAATGCTGATTTGGCTTATCATAATATTAGTTTTGAAAGAGAAGCATATCAAAATGAAGCGAATATGAATTATTTAAAAAGCAGGCCTTTTTTTCGGTTTGTACAGTATTTAAATAACAAATAAAATAAAATTTTGAATCAAAAAATCCATACCGTTTTTCCAAACAATATTTCACTTACAATCAAAAGAGAAGATTTGATTCATCCTTTTATTTCTGGGAATAAGTATCGAAAGTTAAAGTATAATTTACTTCAAGCAAAAGCCGAAAAACAAGAAACGATACTCACTTTTGGAGGTGCTTTTTCTAATCATATTGCAGCTGTGGCTTATGCAGGAAAAGAAAGCGGATTTAAAACCATCGGAATTATTCGCGGAGAAGAGCTTATTGATAAGATAGAAAGCAATCCAACTTTAAAATTTGCTCAGGAAAACGGAATGCAATTTAAATTTGTTACTAGAGAGGACTACCGACTTAAATGCGAAATAGCTTTTCCTGGATAAGCTAAAACAACAATTTGGAGCATTTTATCTTGTACCAGAAGGAGGAACAAATGAGCTGGCAGTTCGAGGTTGTGAGGAGATTTTGACTCCCGAAGATGCCGAGTTTAATTATGTATGTTGTGCAGTGGGAACTGGAGGAACTATTTCAGGAATTAGTAATAGTGCGTTACCAAATCAAAAAGTTTTAGGGTTTCCAGCGTTAAAAGGGGATTTTTTAAAAGATGAAATTCGTATTTTTGAAAAGAATCATAATTGGGAACTCATTACTGATTACCATTTTGGCGGTTATGGCAAAGTGAATTCTGAGCTAATTGCCTTTATTAATCAGTTTTTTGATGAAAATCAAATCCCTTTGGATCCAATTTATACAGGAAAGATGGTTTTTGGCGTTATAGATTTAATAATGAAAAATTATTTCCCCAAAGAATCTAAAAATTCTGTTAATTCATACAGGAGGATTACAAGGAATAAAAGGAATGAATATGAAGCTGATGAATAAAAACTTACCAATAATTAAAAGCAATGTTTAAAAAAACACTCTTACTCTTACTAACGATAACTTTGATAGGCTGTAATGCAAGCAAACCTGCTATAGTAACAACCAAAAAGAAAGCTGCAACGACCCATAAGCAAAGAGTAGCAATACAGACCAAGAAAAAGCCCACTTATAACAAGCCATCAACGAACAATAGAACAGAGGTTATTGAGTCAACATCAAAAACGGTGGTTACTAATAGCCTAATTGGGGATTATATTTCTCAATATAAAGATATTGCAATGGGCAATATGAAAAGTTATGGGATTCCTGCAAGTATTATTTTGGCGCAAGGAATTTTAGAATCTGGTGCAGGTAGAGGAGATTTGGCACTTTCATCAAATAACCATTTCGGAATTAAATGTCATAAGGATTGGGTAGGCGAGAGTGTTCGTCATGATGATGATTCATTACAGGAGTGTTTTAGAAAATACAAAGACCCATCAGAATTGTTTCGTGATCATGCTTTGTTTTTGACTGGAAAGAAACGATATGCAGCATTGTTTACTTACGAAAAAGGAGATTATAAAGCTTGGGCAAAAGGATTAAGAGCTGCAGGATATGCTACAGATCCTAGATATCCTGAGAAATTAATTAGTTATATTGAGCGTTATGAATTGCATCAATATGATAATCAGGCTATGGGTAAAGACTATGTTGTAGTTGAAAAAACAACTACAGTTGTTGTTCCAAGAACTCCTAATGCAGCAAATAATACAAATAGCCTTGCTTCGTACGAAGTTCAGAAAGGAGATACATTGTATTCTATTTCAAAAAAATTCAACGTACTTGTTGATGATTTAAAGCAAAAAAACAATCTTGTCGATAATACCCTTTCTATCGGACAACGGTTAATTGTAAAGTAAAATTCTAATAAAGATAAAAGTCAAAATTAAAATGATATATCAAAGAAGCAGTCAGCTTTTTGCTGAAGCAGAAAAAGTAATTCCGGGTGGTGTAAATTCACCTGTAAGAGCATTTAAAGCAGTAGGAGGAACTCCAATTTTTGTAAAAAGCGCGCAAGGAGCTTATTTATTTGACGAAGATGGAAACAAATTGATAGATTATATCAATTCATGGGGGCCAATGGTATTAGGTCACGCATATGCTCCAGTTGTTGATGCTGTAATTGAGAAAGCAAAATTAGGAACATCTTTTGGGATGCCAACAGAATTGGAAACTCAAATCGCGGCTTTGGCGGTTTCGATGGTTCCAAATATTGATAAAATCCGTTTTGTAAATTCAGGTACTGAGGCTTGTATGAGTGCAATACGTTTGGCAAGAGGATTTACAAAAAGAGATAAAATTATAAAATTTGCAGGTTGTTACCACGGACATTCTGATTCATTCTTGATTCAAGCAGGAAGTGGAGCTGTTACTTTTGGAAGTCCAAATAGCCCAGGAGTTACAGAGGGAACAGCAAAAGATACTTTGCTTGCAAAATACAATGATCTAGAAAATGTAGCGACATTAATTAACGCGAACAAAAACGAAATTGCAGCTATTATCATTGAACCTGTAGCGGGAAATATGGGTTGTATTCCGCCAAATAAAGGATTCTTAGAAGGCTTACGCCAATTGTGTACAGAAAACGGAATTTTATTAATCTTTGATGAGGTTATGACTGGTTTTAGATTGGCACGTGGTGGCGTTCAGGAATTATTTAACATTAAAGCTGATATTGTAACTTTTGGAAAAGTTATAGGTGGTGGTTTACCTGTAGGAGCGTTTGCAGCTCGTGCAGAAATCATGAACTATTTAGCTCCAATAGGACCAGTTTATCAAGCAGGAACATTATCAGGTAATCCGTTGGCAATGGCAGCAGGATTAGCAATGTTACAAGCTTTAGATAATGATCGTGCTATCTTTACTCGTTTAGAGGAGAAAACGGCTTACCTAGAAGCTGGAATTGATAGAGTTCTTAAAGCTAATAATATAGTTTTTACGATTAATAGAGTTGGTTCTATGATTTCGGTACATTTTGATGCTGCTCCAGTTACTGATTTTAAAAGCGCTGCAAATGGAGATAACGAAACATTCAAGAAATTCTTCCACGGATTATTGAATGAAGGAGTTTATATCGCCCCTTCAGCATACGAAACATGGTTTATTACTGATGCATTGACGTACGAAGATTTAGATTTTACAATTCAAGCAATTGATAAAGTTTCTAAAACTTTCTAGTTTTATAATCTTAACATAAATAAATATTTAAGGTTTGACTTTTTAATTAAAGTCGGACCTTTTTTATTTTATGGATAAAATGATTTTGGTGAAAATAAAAAAAGTCGGAAGAAAACTCTTCCGACCATGATTAGCACAAAGCCTCTTTTTATTTATTAATTGCTTCTTCTCTCTTTCATTTTTTCTTTCATCTTCTCTTTGTTTTCTTCTCTCATTGCAGTCCATTTTTTGTATTGGTCAGCATTTAAGATTGATTTCATTTGAGTTTCAGTAGCTGTTTTTTCTTCCATCATCTCTTTTTTAAGAGCTGCTTTTTCTTCTGCAGTTGGTTTTACATTACTGTCTTTTCTTGCTTTACGCATTTCCATGTGTTTTTGCGCTTTGGCACTTCTGTCAGCTAGTAACTTTCCAACCTGAGTCTGTTGGTTGACATCTAGGTTTAATTCCGTAGTCAGTTTTTTTAATTGTTTCTCATTTCGTTGCTCAGGAGTCAATCTTTCTCTTTGTTGTTTAACAGGTTGAGTCGCGTCTTGAGCAAAGCTTACCATTCCAACGAACAATAAAGCAGCGATAAATAATTTTTTCATGATTTGTTTGTTTTAAAAGGTTATTGATATTAGACATTTATAAAATAAATAGGTTTAATGCACTTTTTTTAATTATAATTTATTTAACAGACGATAAAATAAATTTTGTTTCTTAAATTCGCATCGTGAAAAAAATGGTCTTCATATTGATTCTAGCTATTTTTCTAAAACCTGTATTTCCGGTTATAGAATATATTGTCAATTATGATTACATCTCGACTGTACTTTGCGAGAACAAGGCACAACCTGTTATGCAGTGTAACGGAAAGTGTCATTTAATGAAAGAATTGGCCAAAGCTGCTGATGCCGAAAAGCCTTCTTCATCTGATAAAAAAAATACCCTTCTGGATAAAGTCGATTTAATGTTTGAGTCGACAAATGCATTCGTATTACAATTTTATCCAAACAATACTAAATCAAAAATCAATGCGGCTTATGCTAATTTGTATTCGTATCTTAATGCTGATTTGTTTTTTCATCCGCCTGCACGTATTTCTTAAATTTTAATTAAAAACACTTTTGTGTCTTGCTATTTCATTTGACTACTGTTATTTGAGATAAGCTTACGCATACATTATTTTAAATATCTATTAAGAATATACAACTCAAAAATGAAAAAAATATTATATAAAGTAGTAGCTATTTTGGCTATAACTGTTGCTGTATCAGCATGTTCAAGTGATAATGATGAAACTGTTTCAGGAACTGGTAAAATCGGATTAAAATTTGATAACTCATTCGGATCAAACGATTTGATTCTAGAGACGCAAGGAAATAAAACTTCTAATAATGAGGTTTTAAAAATTACCAACGTTAAATACATCGTAAGTAATGTTGTTTTAACTAAAAGTGACGGAACGTTGTTTACATACCCAAAGGCAAAAAGTTATTTTATTGCTGACGAAGCTAGTGATGCTGGTTACAAATTTATATTAACAGATATTCCTGCGGGAGATTATACAAAAGTAAAATTTGGAATAGGAGTAGATAAAGAACAATGGCAATTGGGTGCCTCTGGGCAAGGTGATTTTCTTGCACAAGCTCAGGCTGCTGGAATGTTATGGAACTGGACTGCAGGATATAAATTTCTTGCTTTCGAGGGTAATTTTACTTCTGAAACAGTAACAACTGCACTTCCTTTTATGATTCATACAGGACAAACAGGAACTGATTATAATTATACAGAAGTAACATTGGATTTCCCAACTAAAGCTTTGGTAAGAACAAATATTCAGCCAGATGTACATATTATAACCGATTTGTCTAAAATTCTTGACGGACCTAACAAAATCAAGCTTTCAGATTACAATAAGGGTGGCATGGGCGCTATGATTATGGGTGGAGCAGCTTTACCTTTAATTACTGCCAATGTAGCAACAATGTTTAGAGTAGATCACGTACACAACGATTAATTTCATTTTTAGGAGCACAAAAGTTGTTTTTTCATAGAGAACTTGTCTTGATAGTTATCGGGGCTAGAAATGAGCTTTTGTGCTTCTTTTAAAATTTAGAAACCATGAGAATAAAATATTTTCTTTGGGTCATGATTCCGTTGTTATATAGTTGTAGTAAGGAGGATGATGAATATATAAATGTGCCTTTAGATTTTAAAGTGCCATCTAATTTCCCAGCTTTAACTTATGATATAACTGCAAATCCACCAACTGTAAAAGGATTTGAACTTGGTAAAAAACTTTTTTATGATGGGCGTTTGGCTTCTGATGGAATTGTTTCCTGTGGTTTTTGTCATATACAGGAAAACGCATTTACACATCATGGGCATACAGTGAGTCATGGAGTTGGGGATGCACTAGGAATCCGAAATGCGCCACCAATACAGAATCTGGCTTACCAAGCAACTTTTATGTACGATGGAGTAACTAATCATTTAGACTTGCAAGCTATAATTCCGTTAACGAGTGAAATCGAAATGAATGGTAATTTAAATGCTATTCTCGAAATGATGCGAGGTGATAAAACCTATCGGACTTTGTTTGGACAAGCTTTTACTGATGGTGCAATTACTACCGAGAATATGCTAAAAGCACTTTCGCAATTTATGGTGATGGTTACTTCTTCTAATTCGCGTTTTGATAAATACCGCCGTAATGAAACAGGAGGAACGCTTACAGCCGATGAGTTGGCAGGATATGCATTGTTTAATTCTAAATGTGCTTCATGTCATGCAACTGATTTAATGACCGATGATTCGTTTCGAAACAATGGTTTGGCAGTAAATCCTAGGGTAAATGATGTGGGACGTTATAAGGTTACTGAATTGGTTAGTGATTATTATAAGTTTAAAGTGCAGAGTTTACGAAATGTAGAAGTTTCGGCTCCCTATATGCACGACGGACGTTTTGGAACGCTGGAAGCAGTTCTGGATCATTATGCCAGCGGAATTGAGGCTTCACCAACTTTAGACCCGATCCTAAAGCAGAATGGAAAACTGGGTATTCAACTTTCGGAAATGGATAAAAAACAAATTATCGCTTTCTTAAAAACATTAACCGATCATCAATTTTTAACAGATAGACGGTTCTCGGAGTTTTAAAATTCTTCTATCAGGGTTTTAAAAAACTTGTTAGGATATAATATAATAAAAATTGGAGTTTTAGCCCCGATTGTAGTGTAAAGCCTTTTGAGAAAAGCCCTTATTTTCTTGGGTTTGCAAAGTGACCAACGGAAACTTTGCAAACGTATAGAAAAATGGGGTTTTAAGAAAAGCTTGCAACGGAAAGCGGGACCGATAATTATCGGGAAGCTCCTAAAAAAAAATAATAAAATGAAAAAAATAATAGTTTTAAGTTTGGTTTTAGTTTGCAATTTTACTTTTGCTACAATTGCAAAAGATAGTATTTCGAGCTTTACATTTCAGCGTTTGGCAATGATGGAAGACTTTGATTGTGATGCTTGTGGCTGTTCTGCAAGTGGTGGGAGTATGGGATTTAGCTCGATGTTAAATACTAATTTTGTTGGAGTACGTTATTTCAATCAGAGCTATACGAGTCGCGATGGTATTTTTGCTAATTCTCCCTCGATAGATGAAAATTTTAATACGGTTCAGGCTTGGGCAAGAATTCCTGTTAGTAAGAGAGTTCAGATTTCGGCATTGGTTCCGTATCATTTTCATAATCGACAATTAACCACAGGAACTGAAAGTATTTCGGGATTGGGAGATATTTCGGTAATGGCACTTTATACAGTGTTTGAAACGCAAAAAGACAGTACTGTTTTTACACATAAAGTTGAATTTGGAGGTGGAGTAAAAATGCCAACTGGAAGGTTTAATGAGGCGAATAATGCAGGGAGTGTAAACAAAAGTTTTCAGTTAGGAACAGGAAGCTGGGACTATTTGCTGGTTTCTGAATATGTAATTAAGAGAAAGAATCTGGGGTTAAACACTATGTTGAACTACGTTATAAAAACTGAAAATGAGCAGAAATACCAATACGGAAATCAATTTAATTATTCGGGGACTTTCTTTTATTTGTTTGATTTACCTTCAGTACAATTAGTTCCACAATTAGGTTTTGCAGGTGAAGTTTATGCTACAAACAAGCAACATGGATTAGACTTGCCAAATACAGCAGGAGATATTCTTTTTGGGAAATTTGGATTAGAGGTTGGGAAAGACAAATTTTCGGTTGGTGTAAACGGTATGCTTCCTATTAATCAAAATTTATCTAGTGGTGCTATGGAAGCTAATTATCGTTGGAGTGTAAATCTGAATTATACTTTATAGATAGAATTCAGGATAGGTTTATTTTGTACGATTTATAGCTTATTTTTACTAGGTTTTATTTGTAGATATGAAATTAAGAAAAATAACTGTTGAAGATAATGTTTATCTGTACGGAATGAAGGGAAGTATTGATTTTTCTTCGAGAGAAAGTACATTGACGATAAAAATATTTCTAAAAGATTATAAGCAAACTCCATTAAGGGTAGATTTTGTAACTTGGGATGATCCAATAATTGGACATCCTTTAAATTTTGGATTTCCACTTTTTAAGGTGTTAACTGACGAAAAGGAAGTTGTTAATTTGAATAGACCAAAATACATTAGAGAATGTATTTTGTATGGTTTGGAAAAAGGATGGAATGGGAAAAATAAATTGGAACCACTTGATGGATTAGGAATATTAAGTAATCTGGGTTATGATGTTTCTATTTTAATCATTAAAAAAGAGGATAGCACTAAATAAGCGAAGACTCCTATATCAATACGTTTAAAAACTTGTGGATATGGGAGTTTTTTTATGCGTGATAGTTAAGGGAAATATATGTTATTATGATGTTTAGTAAGAATAGGTTTTTAAATTTGTGTAGCGATTAAACAAATTATAATAGATAGAAGTAAGTAGAAAATGGAGTTTAATAAGAAAAGTAAAAACAGGGTTCTTAAAGCTGTTAATGGAGAAATGACTTATAAGAAATTAACTGCACCTGAGTTGCATCAGTTTGTTCAACATTGGAATTATGATGATGGTATTGAGCCTTTTAATTGGATCGTAAAGCAAAAGATTTGTGATAAAGGTACCGCTCTTTGTTTGTATTGGTTTCTTCAGCCTGATTATTTCTGTAAGTTTAAAAATGAAAATGAAATAAAAGAGGATGTAAACTATGAAACGTATAAGTTAATAAAAGAAATTGAGCAGCGATACTGTAACGGTTTTTATGAGGATGAAAATTTCTCTTTCAATCCTAAAGATGAATTTCTTGATGAAAATTCTAATACGAGATGTATTCCTAAAGAAATGCTTGAGAAATCAACAGGAACTATTTTTGAACGACAGAATATTGAATTTGCTTTTTTAAGAAAGCCAAATGAAAAAGAATTAAAAGCGATTGATGCTAAAATAAAAGATGCTATAAAAACGATTCAGGTTTCAAATTCTGATTTTATTTATGGTGAAATAGATATTGCAATTCAAGCAATAATAGAAAGTATTGAGTGCTGGAAAGGAAAAGAATTAGGAAAAATAAAAATTAATAATCTGTCTTATTTATGGATGGATTGTGTGCACAAACAGCACAATTGGGATTGGATTATCTGGGATTGGGAAACAGGAAATAATGTAGGTGTAACAAATGCTACAAAAGAACTGACTTGTCTAGCTGATACAATTATAAATCATACAATAGATGGATTTATGCCAAGTTCAATAATTGCCGATTTATATAAAGATCTAGGAGGAGTAACTAATTTTTATGATTTAAAAAGAGATCCGTATAGTGGTATTGGATTGTTATTTAGTACTGATCATATGAGTTTTAGAGATTTATAAACAGCGTTTTTATTTGTGGATTTAAAAGAAAGAAATATATGGAATCAATTATTGCGGAGAGAATAAAGAAAGCTTTTTTAACTGAGTTTCCAGTAGAATCACTAAGACAACTTGCAATCGATTTGAATAAAGAGGGGATTAGCAAGGAAATTATCTTAAAAGAATTTTATGAGTTTGATGCTTTTTTGATAGAGGAGGAAAGAGATAGTAAAGTTGATATTCTTGAAGATGTAATAGACATGATGACAGGTTATTTTGTAGGCATGAATTTAGATTTAAAATAATCTGATAAAAGTATTTTGCCTGGAGGGTAAATAATAAAGGAAAATACAGTTGAACTTTATACGAATTTCACTTTTAAATAACGCCATAGATATTGGAAATGCTTAATTTTACAGTCCAATTTTAATAAATATAATATGTTTCAGAGTAAAAATTTGTGGTTTGTAGTTTTAGTTTCGTTCATTTTTAACTTTGGTTTTGCCCAAGAAAATGAATATTTATTAAAGTTTAAAACCGCTAAAGAACTACAAAAGTTTTTAAAATATTCTAAAAAGACAATTCCATTGGTGAGTGCACATAGAGGAGGACCAACAGTTGGGTTTCCTGAAAATTGTACACAAACATTTGCCAATGCAATAAAATATAATCCTACAATCGTAGAAACTGATATTGCTTTTAGTAAGGATTCGGTTTTAGTGATGATGCATGATAATACGCTAGACAGAACAACAACAGGAACAGGTGTAATCGAAGGATATACTTATAAAGAATTGCAACAGCTTTTTTAAAAGATACAGAAGGAAAAGTGACGCCATATAAAATTCAAACTTTAGATGAAATCTTGCAATGGGGTAAAGACAAAGTAATTTATAACTTGGATATTAAAAAGGGAGTTCCAATGCAAATGATTATTGATGCAGTAAGAAGAAATAAAGCCGAGGCCTATTCAGTAATTATTACTTATAATGCGACACAAGCAGCTGAGGCAGCTAAGCTGGCACCAGATTTGATGATATCAGTTTCGGCAAGAGGAAAAGAAGATATAGAACGTATGGAAGCATTAGGTGTTAAAGCCAATAAAATGATTGCATTTGCAGGTACTAAAGAACCAAAATCAGAAGTATATGAGTATTTACACAGCCGTAAAATTTCTTGTATTCTAGGAACAATGGGGAATCTTGATAAAAGTGCCGCCGCTAAAGGTGATGAATTGTATTATAATCTAGTTGCTAATGGAGCCGATGTACTTTCGACAGATCGTAATGTAGAGGCGGGTAAGCAACTAATGAAATATGCGACAGATAAAAAATTAAAGTCAAAACATATTGTTGTTAAGAAAATTAAATAATGAAAAAAGAGCTTCAATTAGACTGCACCCAAAAGTTTAGACAAATTAATAATTAAGTTTGAAAATAATGAGCTCGGTATTGTATCGGGCTCATTCCTTTTAGATTAAGTTTAATTCTGTCATTATTATAATAATTTATATACTCAACAATCTCTTGTTTCAATTGATTAATAGAACTGTATTTTTTAAGATAAAACAGTTCTGATTTTAATATTCCGAAGAAATTTTCAATAACCGCATTGTCAAGACAATTCCCTTTTCTGGACATACTTTGTTTAATTCCTTTTTTCTTTAATAAATAATGATATTGTTTCATTTGATACTGCCAGCCTTGGTCAGAATGCAGAGTTAAATTAGTATTATCTGGTATTTTTGCAAATGCTTTTTCAAGCATTGTTGAGATTTGATTAAACACTGGTCTTTGAGATAATTCATAGCTGATTATCTCTCCATTAAACAGATCAATTATCGGCGATAAGTACAGTTTATTGCCAGAAACATTAAATTCAGTCACATCGGTTGCCCATTTCTCATTAGGTTTATCTGCCTTAAAATTACGTTGTAATATATTGGGAACTATTCTTCCCTGTTCACCTTTATATGATCTGTACTTCTTGATTCTGATTAAACTTTTTAATCCTAAAAATTTCATCAATCGAAGTACTGTTTTGTGATTAATTAAAATACCTTCTTTTTTGATTAATAGAGTAATACGTCTATATCCCAATCTACCCTTATGATAATTGTAAATCTTTTTAATTAATTCTTTTATCTCTTGATATTTATCGATTACCTGACCTTTTTTCATAGTAATAATACGTACTTCTAACCATGTTCATACAATTTAGTAAAAGATCTAAATCATACTTATGCCTTAATTCCATTATGGTTTGAGCTTTTTGTTTTGATTGGCTTGCTCGGCTTGAACTAAGGCGTTGAACTTTTTTAGAATTTCGTTCTCAGCGCGCAGATACTCTAACTCCTTTAAGAGCTCTTCTTCCCTGCTTAAAGGTTTATCTGTTTTTCGTTGTTTTCTCTTAAAATTCATAACTGCTGGTCTACCTCGTGATTTAAGTTCTAAACCTGCCAAGTAATCTTTCGCATATCTTCTTTGCCAGCTTATTATTGTGGACTGTGCTGGAATTTGGAAAATTAAGCAGGCTTCATCCAAAGATATAGACTTATTTTGAATGGTTTGTATCACTTTCAATTTAAAGTCTGCAGTATAAATTTTATTTTTTTGTCTTGGTAAAAGACCTTCTATTCCAAATTCATTATAACGACTAATCCAGCATGTAAGGTTACTCTCGGCTATGCTGTTTGCTTTGGCTGTGCCTTTAACCGAGTTATGTCTTTTTAAAACTTCCTCTACACAACGAAGTTTAAATTCATAATTGTATTTGACTTTTCTTTCCATAAAAATGCCCCCAAATAGTGTCTAACTTTTTGGGGGCAGTTCAAATTGAAGCTCTTTTTTTTGCTGCCTGTAAAATTACTTTGCGATTAATTGCTTAATTTTAATGAATAAAGAATTCTAATTTTAAAGAAATAGACATATGGATTTAGATAGAGTAGCAGGTATGAATAAAATAACATTTTTCTCGGCTCAGCCATATGATAAAACTTTTTTTAATAAGCATAATTGTGAGTTCGGATTTGATTTGGAGTTTTTTGAAACACAACTTAATAAGCATACCGTAAATTTAATTCAGAGCTCAAATATTATCTGTGTTTTTGTAAATGATATTGTCGATGAACTTGTAATTAAACAATTGGCAGAAAAAGGGGTGAAGATTATTGCTTTACGTTGCGCTGGATTTAATAATGTTAATCTGGAAGCAGCAAAGAAATACGGGATTCAGGTATGCAGAGTTCCGGCTTATTCTCCTGAAGCTGTTGCAGAGCATGCAATGGCAATGATTCTTACACTTAATCGCAAAACCCATAAAGCGTATAACAGAGTTCGTGAGCAGAATTTTTCTTTGAATGGATTGTTGGGATTTGATTTGAATGGTAAAACAATAGGTATAATAGGAACTGGTAATATAGGCAAAGCTTTCTCTAAAATAGGCAAAGGTTTTGGTTGTAAAATTCTTGCTTATGATATTACTATAAGTCCCGAAATGGAAAAAGAAGGCGTTGTATTTGCCGATTTGGATACTGTTTTTAAAGAAAGTGATATTATCTCATTGCATTGTCCATTAAACGAAAAAACAAAGCATATCGTAAATAAAGATTCGCTTAGGCAAATGAAAAACAGTGTTATGATAATTAATACTAGCCGTGGTGGACTAATAGAAACAGCTAGTGTTATAGAAGCGCTAAAAGATGGGAAGGTAGGATATTTGGGTATTGATGTGTACGAACAGGAAGAAAAATTATTTTTTAGAGATCTTTCAGAAGATATTATAAAAGATGATGCAATCCAGCGATTAATGAGTTTTCCAAATGTATTGGTGACTGCACATCAGGCATTTTTTACAAACGAAGCCTTAACCCAAATTGCACTTGTAACCTATAATAATATTAAAGAATTACTAATAAAAAAAGAAATCCAAAATAAATTAGCTTTGTTGGTGTAGAGTGGATTTACTAGGATGTAGTATGATTTATTTTTGTAAATTTAACGGTTATAAAAAAATAATAAAAACATGAAAAAGACAATTTTAATAGGCTTAGCAATAGTTAGTTTGTACTCTTGCCAGAAAAAAGAAACTACTACAGATACTGCAAATGGAGTTGAATCAACAGCTATTGACTCAACAGTAACAGCGGAAACCGATAGCGACTCAATAGCAGTAAATAATAAAAAAGCAATAGCAGATCCTAAAATTATCGATTTGATTCGCAAGCAATTAACTACAGTCTTGTTGAATAAGGATTTGGGAGCAATGACAAAAGAAGATCGTTTTTTTTACTACGATGCCTTTGATTTAAATAATGATGGAAAAGACGAGTACATTATAGGTTTTTCTAATCCTTATTTTTGTGGTACAGGGGGGTGTTCAGGTTTTGTTTTAAACAACGATGGAAGCTTGTTGAATAAGTTTACAGTGACTGATTTTCCTATTTTTGTTGGACCAGGGACTTCAGAGAAATTCCGAGATCTTATAGTAAGCAGTAAAGGGATTTTGTATAATGTAAAAATGAAAAACGGAAAGTACCCTTCTAATCCTTCAGTTCAGGAAAAATGGAAAGGTGACGTTCCTGCAGAATCTCCTGAAATTTTAGATATAGATAATAAAAAATACGAGAAGATTTCTTTTTAAAGGAAGATTAAACAAAGAAAAGAGCTTCAATTGAAGCTCTTTTTTTATATCTTTTATTCTCGGAAATGTTATTGTAATTAGGTTGGTTTTTCTTGTTTTGTTAGCCATTCTAAATCTTCTTGTGATATGACTCTACCGTATTTTAAATCTTCCTCACTTTCTTTTAGTACATCTATTTCATATTGTTCTAATTGGTATGTTTCAGAAGTGTCTAGACTTTTTAGAAGGCTTATTATTTTTTCAAGTAGGCTTATCTTCGATGTTTTTTAACTTGTCAAATATTTCTAGAGTACCCATAGTAGTATCATTTTGATTAATCAAAGGTATATGAATTTAATAAACAACCCCGACAGATTTTAAATCCGTCGGGGTTGTGTTTTTATATTAAAGAACGAATTACTCAACCAATTCGACAAATTTAAATTCGCCTTCAACGGCAACTTTAGTTAAGCCGTGTTTTGATAAATTTTTCATTGCAGTGTCCCATTTTTTACCACTTAAATTAGCCGTAACTTTTAGTTGAGCGAGATTCATTTTGTTTTCGTTTTCTTTAAGGAAGTGAACAATTGCTTTCTCCTCATCAGACAATTCAATAGATTGTTTTTTCTCTGGACGCATTTGTGGGAACAATAATACTTCTTGGATAGATGCATTATTGGTTAAGTACATAATCAAACGATCCATTCCGATACCCATACCAGATGTTGGAGGCATACCGTATTCTAGTGCTCTTAAGAAATCTTCGTCGATAATACCATTCGCTTCATCATCACCTTTTTCAGACAAACGCATTTGATCTTCAAAACGCTCACGTTGGTCAATAGGGTCATTTAATTCAGAATAAGCATTTGCTATTTCTTTACCACAAACCATTAATTCAAAACGTTCTGTAAGTTCTGGATTATCACGGTGCTCTTTACATAAAGGAGACATTTCTTTAGGGTAATCGGTGATGAAAGTTGGCTGAATGTAATTTCCTTCGCATTTTGCTCCAAAAATTTCATCGATTAATTTTCCTTTCCCCATTGTTTTATCTACTTCAATTCCCATTCCTCTGGCAGCATCAAACAACTCTTCTTCTGTTTTACCAGAAATGTCAAAACCTGTAAAATGTTTGATAGAATCAGTCATTGTAACACGAGCATAAGGTGCTTTAAAGTTTATTTGGTGTTCGCCAAAAGTAACTTCGCTAGTACCGTTTACTGCAATAGCACAATGCTCAAGCAAACCTTCAGCAAATTCCATCATCCAATTATAGTCTTTGTAGGCTACATATATTTCCATAGCGGTAAATTCCGGATTATGCGTTCTATCCATTCCTTCATTTCTAAAGTTTTTAGAGAACTCATAAAGACATGCTT